>NZ_JBQKGH010000008.1:0-107699 GCF_052118905.1 Collinsella sp. LCP21S3_A3
TCCGATCTCCCGGGGCCGGCCGATCCGGCCCTCAGGGTATCGGGTTCCCACATTCATCCGCACATGTACGGATGAATGTGGGAGGTGTTCGGATGAAGTTGATAATCAAGGTTGTTCTAAATCTATCTACGTAGCGGTTTCTCGAACACCTGTTTGATGCTGTGCTATGATATGAGGTCACCGAAGCTGCGTTAGGAGAGGAGAAGCGGTGGCCGACCGGGACGTCAAGATGCTCATCGAGCGCATTATGGCCGAGGCCCGGACCCATCAGTCCGCCCGCTTCTCAAACGAAATCTATGCTGACGAGCCGATTCTCAAGACCGGTCGACAGATGCAGAACTTCCTCCCCGACCAGTACCGCAAGATGCGCGAGATATCACGCTGGCAAGATGATCCCAAAGGCGGCGCGGGACGTTGGCTATCGGAGGCGGAGCTCTTTTACCGCCAAGGCCTGCTGATGGCCGACTTCGAGGACGATTGTCCCTACAACGGCACCTTTAAGTCGTACTTTCCCACCTACAATGCCATGAGCGATCGACAGTTGCGCGGCTACTTTACCTGGCGTGCCCAAGTGCGCCGCGGAACTGTCGAGGAAACGTCTACGTCCTTTGCCTTCCTGTATCTCTATGAGCTGATCTGCGGCATTGGCGTAGATGACCCACTCGATGGCTTTAGCAAGATCAAGGCCTTTTGGAACGCCTATCGTGCCTTCGAGCCCGGCATCGACCGGTTTGCACGCGTGTGGTTGCAAGATTACGCCGTTTTCCACGGGCTCGACCCCAAACTGCTTCGCGACTCTAAAACCGTCATGTTCGATAACGCCCTTATCGAGCTGCGGCGCGCGGCTCGAGACCTTGCACCTGCACCGACGCCGTCGGACCTGGCGCCTGCGCGTCGCAAGACCTCCGAGCCTACGCTCCCCCTCCCGCCCGACGAGGCGGGCGAGGAGCGACTCATGGCCGCTATCAACGCCCTCTCCACGTATAACCTCGATAACTCTAGACTCGATCGCAGCCACCATCGCGACCTACGCCACGTGGCATGTGCCGTGTACGTCCGCATGGCGCGCTACTATGACACGCATCGAAAGACCGGTATCGTGGCGAGCTTGTTTGGGGAGGAGACGGCCATGCCCTATACCATGTTTGCCTCGGCCGTGTTCTTTGCGCCCGAGCGCCACGAGGACTGCGAATACCGCCTTGACCCCATCCATATCTACCGCTGCCAAAACGGTTTTTGGGAATGCATGCGAATTCACGGCAGCAGGCAAAAGAGCAGCAAGCTTGGTGAGATGATGCGCGCCTGCGACCAACGTCTGCGCCTGGCCCTAGCCCCCGCCCACCCCCTGAAGGAGGAGAAGGTCCCCAAATATCTGGCCAAAATCATCGATGACGAGATCGTGGCATGGCTTTCGTGGGATGCCGCACACCAGCCCATCAAGATCGATATCGATTTGAGCCAGCTGGGGCACATTCGGAGCGCCGCCGCGCAAACGCGTGAAGCGCTTTTGATTGATGAGGAGCGCGAGGACGGCATGCCCGTGGAAGCCGAGGCAACGCTTATCGAGCAGCCGGGCCGCGAGTCTGCGCCCGGCATGACTGCCGAACCTGGCGAGATGACCATTCAGCAAGACGAACCCGACGAGCCGACTGTCTCCGCCGAAGAGTTTGGCGTCATGGCACCGCTCCTCGTGTCTGCGCCCGCACCCGCAACGCCCGCGTCTGCCGAAGCTACGAACAAACTCGCGCCCGCCGAAGATGCCTTTCTTCGCGCGCTCCTCGAGCAAAACACAGCGCAAGCGACATCGGCAGTGGAGAGGTCGGGCCAGAGCGAGGATATGCTCGTCGACAGCATCAACGAGACGCTCTTTGACCTGGTGGGAGACACCGTTATCGAGTTCGGCGCGGCAGGACCGCAAATTATCGAGGATTACGAAGCAGACGTGAGAGGATACCTAGACCATGAGTGATACCGCATCCGCAGCACCCCGCGTGCCCAAGCGCGTCGCTGCCGTCATTCTCAACTCACTCAAGGGCGGTGTGGTCCCGCGCATCGGCCTTCCCTATATCACCGTAGGGCGCGAGGTCGAGATCCGCGCCCTGCTCACCGATTTGAGTCTCATCGCCGACGGTGGCGCGAGCTTCCGGTTTCTGGTCGGTCGCTACGGCGCAGGCAAGAGCTTTTTGCTCCAGACCATCCGCACGCACGCCATGGGCGAGGGGTTCGTCGTCGCCGATGCCGACCTGTCGCCCGAGCGCCGCCTGCAGGGCGGTCAGGGGCAGGGCCTTGCCACCTACCGTGAGCTCATCCGCAACATATCGACCAAGACGCGCCCCGAGGGCGGTGCGCTCAACCTTATTCTGGATCGCTGGGTCGCCTCGTGTGCCGACGTCGACGAGTCGGTCGTCAATGCCCAACTGGCCCCGCTCGAGGAGATGGTCCACGGCTTCGACTTCGCCCGCATGCTCCGCCGCTACCGCACGGCCGTATCCGAGGGCGATGAAGAGGCCATGAGCCGCATAACCAAATGGATCCGCGGCGAATACCGCACCAAGAGCGAGGCTCGCGCCGAACTGGGTTCCTCAACCATCATCAGCGATGACGACTGGTACGACTACGTTAAGCTCATTGCGCGCTTTTTGGTCTGCAGCGGCTACAAGGGCATGCTGGTGCTCATCGACGAACTCGTGAATCTGTATAAGATTCCCAACGCGATCACGCGCCAATACAACTACGAGAAGATCCTGACCATGTACAACGACACGCTCCAGGGCAAGGCGCAGTACCTGGGCATGATCATGGGCGGCACGCCAACCTCCATCGAAGACCGCCGCCGCGGCGTGTTCTCCTACGAGGCCCTGCGCAGCCGACTCGCTCAGGGCCGCTTTGCACGCGAGGACCTTAAAGACATGCTCGCGCCCATCATCCGTCTGCAGCCACTCACCTACGAAGAGTTGCTGGTGCTGATCGAAAAAATCATGCAAATTCACGCCGGCTACTTTGGCTGGACGCCCACGCTTACCGAGAACGACCTGGTGGACTTCCTCAAGATTGAGTTCGGTCGCGTGGGAGCCGACACGCATCTGACGCCGCGCGAAGTCATTCGTGACTTTATCGAGCTGCTCGACATCCTATGCCAAAACCCCAACGCCAACGTGGCCGAGCTGCTGCAAAGCGTCGGCGGTGACGCGCCAGCAGCCGCAACAGACGACACCGGCACCGCAGGCGCCGACCGCAACTTCGCCGAATTCGCCATCTAACCTGCCAAAAAGGGACAGGTTTATTTTGGCAGGTTTTATCTGGGCAAACATTGAAGCAGTCATGCAGTAAGCCACTGCCCGCCGCGTTGAGAGATTCGCTTTTGAAAGGAGGCCCCGTGAACGCCTTTGACCGCTACGCCCCGTTTATCCAAGACTTCATCTACTCCCACGATTGGGAGAGTCTCCGCTCCATTCAGGTTGCGGCGGCAGATGCCATCTTTAACACACAAGACAATGTGCTCCTGACGGCATCCACGGCTTCCGGCAAAACCGAGGCGGCCTTCTTTCCCATCCTGACCGAGTTTTGGGAGAAGCCCCCCGCGAGCGTGGGCGCCCTCTACATCGGCCCCCTCAAGGCGCTCATCAATGATCAGTTCGTCCGCCTTAACGACCTCTGCGAAGAGGCCGATATCCCTGTCTGGCACTGGCATGGCGATGTCTCGCAGTCGCACAAGGCTAAGCTCATCAAAAAGCCGAGCGGCATCTTGCAGATTACGCCCGAGTCACTCGAGGCGCTCCTGATCCATAAGCACATGGCGATCCCGCGCATGTTTTGCGACCTGCGCTATGTGGTCATCGACGAGGTCCACTCGCTCATGCGCGGCGACCGTGGCGGGCAGACGCTCTGCCTTATCGAGCGACTCTCGCGCATGGCCGGCGTGCAGCCTCGACGCATTGGCCTTTCGGCCACCATCGGCGACCCCGAGCGCACGGGCGCTTTTCTCTCACAGGGAACGGGACGTGACTGCGTTATCCCCCGTTTTGAGGAACCGCGCCGCGTGTGGCGCATCTCCATGGAGCACTTCTACAACTCGGGTCCCCAGGCACAGCAGCGGGGATTCGAGAGCATGGGTCCTCAAGAGGCCGAAGTGCTTGCCTCCGAGCGCATTGAGGCAGCGGCACCCACGGCGCTGCCGGCCGACACCCAAGGCACGAGCCACAGCGGACAGCCCACACAGGACAAGCGCCGTCAACGTCGCAAACGGGCACAGGGTAAGGCTAGCTCCGGGAACCGCTGCACTTCCTCGGCCCCCGAGGGCGAAGTCGACATCCCCCGGGCCGCCGAGCAAGCGCTCCTCAACCCCACCGACACCGCACCCGACAACGCCGATCCCGGCATGGGCTATATCTTCGAACACACCCGCGGGCGCAAGTGTCTGGTCTTTGCCAACTCGCGCGAGGAGGCAGAGGCCGTATGTTCCATGCTGCGCAGCTACTGTGAGAGCCGACACGAGCCTGACCGTTTCCTCATCCATCACGGCAATCTTTCGGCATCGTTGCGCGAGACGGCAGAAGAGCTCATGCGCGATGAGGAGCAGGCACAGACGACCGTCACCACCTCTACGCTTGAGCTTGGCATCGATATCGGCCGTCTGGAGCGTGCGTTTCAAATCGATGCGCCATTTACCGTCAGTTCCTTTTTGCAGCGAATGGGCCGCACGGGACGCCGCGACCTTCCGCCCGAGATGTGGTTTGTCATGCGCGAGGAAGAGCCCGAGCCGCGCACGATGATGCCCGAAACCATTCCGTGGAAGCTCCTGCAGGGCATCGCACTCGTACAACTCTATCGCGAGGAAAAGTGGGTCGAGCCGCCCGAGCTCGATCGACTCCCCTACAGTCTGCTCTATCACCAGACTATGTCGACGCTTGCCAGCACCGGAGAGCTCACGCCGGCAGAACTTGCCCAGCGCGTGCTCACGCTCAGTTATTTCCACCGCGTCTCAGCCGATGACTATCGCGTGCTGCTGCGTCACCTCATTAAGATCGACCATATCCAGGTCACCGAGGGCGGCGGGCTCATCGTGGGCCTCGCGGGCGAGCGCATCATCAACAATTTTAAGTTCTACGCCGTGTTCCAGGAAAACGAGGAGTTCACCGTCCGCAGCGAGTCGGCCGAGCTGGGCACGATCGTCAATCCCCCACCGCCCGGTGAACGCATCGCCATCGCCGGGCACTGCTGGATTGTCGAGGAAGTGGACTGGAAGCGCCATACCGTCTTTGCTACGCAGGTCAAGGGCCGTGTGCCGGCTTACTTTGGCGACTGCCCCGGCGACATCAACACGCATGTACTCGAGCGCATGCGTAAAGCGCTCAACGAACATGCCGCGTATCCGTACCTTATGGGCAACGCGCGAGCCCGTCTGGCGCAGGCTCGCCATACGGCCGAGATTTCGGGTGCGGGCACTAGGCCACTCATTAACCTGGGCGGCGACACCTGGGTGCTCTTCCCCTGGTTGGGCAGCTATGCCTTTTTGGCGCTCGAGCGCATGCTCAAGATTAAATGTGCCGCGGAGCTGGGCCTTCGCGGACTCGACCCGTCGCGCCCGTACTTTATGCAGTTTAAGATGAAGGCCGACGAAGAGACGTTCTTTGAGGTACTCGCCGCCGAGGCCGAGAAGGACTTCGATCCCATCGAGCTCGTCTATCCCGGCGAGGTGCCTTACTTTGATCGTTACGATGAGTTCGTTCCCGAAGAGCTCGTGCGTAAGGGCTTTGCCGAAGGCGTGCTCGACATAGATGGCATGAAGCAGCGTGTCCGCAGCTGGCGCGACCACGCATAAAACGGGGCTGACTATATGAGCAGTCAATTTGGGACGGGGCTATTTTAGCTGCCCTTGCAGGTAAAGCGAAAGGTTTGGCCGATTAGTGGCAGGGATAGCTAAAATAGCCCCGTCCCAAATTGACTGCTCCCGATGTGGAGCGAGCCGGCATCCGAAAGCAGCTAAAAAGCCCCGTCCCAGAAAGACTGGTCGCAGAAAGACGCGCTAGTCGTGAAGGACGGCGCCGAGGAAGTCGGCGTCAAAGGGCACGGCTTCGGCAAAGGCATAGTTCCCGTCGCTGGCGATGAGCAGGTAGTTTTCCTCGCCGCCGAACTCTGTATCGCCACAGGGGACCACCCAGGCGTGGGCGAATACCTCGAGTGCCGTGGCAGCGCAGTCGCGCAGGAACGTTACATCGCCCCCCTCGTTTGCGCTCACGATATTGGCGACGTAGATACCCCCGGGGTTCAGGCTGCCCCGCACTAAGCGCAACGCCTCAACCGTCGCCAGCTCGCGTACGGGCTCGGCACCGCCAAAGCAATCGCTCACGACCACGTCGTAGCGACGATGGCCCACACTCGTCACACCCAGATACGAGCGAGCCTCAGCGGTTATCACCCGCAGGCGATCGCCCGCCGCGCGCTCTAGCTCGTCTAGGTAGAACCAGCGGCGCGCCAGGCGCGTAATCTCTCCGTCATACTCGATAACGTCCATGCGCAGGCCCTCGTGCGACATCAGCGCAAATTTGGGATAGGCAAACCCGCCGCCACCTAGCATAAGCATACGGCTGATACCGTGACCATAAACGTCACGCATCGCATCCTCGGCCTCAAACACGTCGTCAAACGCGCGATAATACGCAAAGACGGGCTCCGCCCAGCGCTCGCCGACGTAACTCGCGCTTTGGTAGACACCGCCTTGCACCAATACGCGGACTTCATCGCCGCCCTCATCGTGCACGCGTTTCACACGCGCCAATCCATTGCGGGTTCGCGCGACCTGCAGGCAGGCAGCGCGAACAGCGACGGCAGCCGCGCCCAGCGCCGCGGCTCCCAGAGCAACGCCGGCAACAACGCCGGCAGAAACACTCGGCTTGTTCATCTAGAGCTCCTTTTGCAGATAAAGGCCATGGTCATAAAATCCAAGATGGCGATAGTACTCGCGCGTGCCAATCGCGCTGATCACGTTGATGTGCGTATAACCCGCATCCCGGGCAATCTCGCACGCACGCTCTACGAGCAAACGCCCCAACCCGTGATGCTGCGCCGCCTGGCCCTGGTCGCCCACGCGCGCCGCCATGCCGTACACGTGCACCTCGCGAATCATCGCCTCGTCCGGCGTCGTCGGCAACTCGTCCGAATGCGCGGCAACAAACGAATGGTCGGGCAGCGACAGGCGCAAAAAGCCCGCAATCTTGCCCTGCGGCGTCACCCACTGCAAAAAGCGCTCGTGCGTCACCGGCGTCTCGTACGCTACATCCTCGTCAAGGGTCAGCTCATCCAAGTCGGCACCCGCCGTGCTGATCTCGCGATAGCGAATCTCACGCACCGTCGCACCGTCACCCCGAGCAGCCAGGCGGTTCTCGACGAGCTGACGCAGGTTGGGCTTCTTGTTGCCCACCATAATGTCATCGGAGCTAAAATCGCGGATCATGCGGCTGATACGGCAGAACGGCGGCGTCACCACGATGTCATCGGCTAGCACGTCGAGTAGCTCCTCCTCGGTATAGGGGCGCCACTCGCCGCGCTCGTAACAGCCCACCAGACGCGAGCCCTCGATGAGCGCGCACGGGTAGACCTTGACCTCGTCGGGCATAAAGGCCCCCTCGGTCATAAAGCGCTCGTAGTCGCGCTTGTCCCCCTCGGGTGTGGCGCCCAGCAAGTTGAGCATAAAATGCGCGTGGATCTTAAAGCCAAACAGGCGCGCAAGCGAAAACGCCCGCTCGATTTGCCCCACCGAAATGCGACGCTCGTTGATATCGAGCAGGTACTGGTCGAGGCTCTGGATGCCCATCTGGATCTTGGTGCAGCCCAGGCGGCGGATGAGCGTAAGCGCCTGCGGCGTTATGGCATCGGGGCGCGTCTCGATAACGAGTCCCACCACGCGATGCTTCGCCGTCTCGTTGATGCGCTGCTGACGCTCGAGCTCCTCCATCGTTGCCGTCTGCCACTCGGTGACCTCGCCCCACGGCGTACCAGGGCCGTACAAACGACGCACCGCACGGTTATAGCCGCCCACGACAGCATCCACACGCTCCTGCTCGTCGGCAACGCCGGCAGCGAGCTCGGCCTCGTCTGTCGCAATGCCGGCAGCCCGATAGCGCTCGCGGCGCTCCGCTACCACCGGCGGCAGGGCATCGGCGGGTGCATCGTCGAGCAGACGCCCCGCCTCGGCACGGCTGATGCCCGGACGCGCCAACATGGGGTTGGCCGCCACGCCGGCGACGGCATCGTCATTGAGCGCACGGAAAAGCTCCGACATAAACCATGTCTGATAGCCTTCCGGATAGTCGCTCCAGGTGCCACCGAGCACAATGAGCTCAATCTTATCGGTCGCATGCCCCATCTGCGAAAGCGCGGTCAAACGAGCGCTCACCTGCAGATACGGATCGAAGCAATTTTGCTCCGCACGGGCGCACGCGGGCTCGGCATGCAAATAGCTTTTGGGCATACGCAGGTCGTTGGGGCAAAACAGGCAATCGCCCGAGCACGGCCACGGCTTGGTGATGACGGTAATGGTCGCTACGCCCGAAGCCGTGCGGCGCGGCTTCATGCGTAGCACCTGCAGCAGTTGACGTTCCAGATCGGAATCGACATTCCACGCAGCCCAACGAGCCGGATCCTCACGTTTAACCCGCTGGTAGAACGGCAGCAGACGGCGCTTGGCCAGATCGCGCTTGTCGGCACCCTCACGGCGTGCCTCGGCATGTATCAATTTGACGAGCGCCTTGTCGTCCACGGTCTCGCCGCGACGCAAGGCTTTAAGTATGTTCAAGATAATCTGTTCCATGCCCCCATTGTAAAGGCAAAGGCGCCGGAGCCCGTCACGGCCCCGGCGCCTTCATCAAAGAGCACGCCTATATGTACCGATCTCCGAAAACCGCGTGTCACTCCGGATCAAACGACATGTCACCCGAACCGACCTCAAAACGATACGTGGCAGACTTATCGCCGTTATCGAATTCAAGATTCAAAATGGTCTCGCCGTCGTAGCCAAGCGGAAGGAAATCGCTCTCGAAGTCGCCGCTGCCCAAGGTGACGCTCGCCTTAAAGCCCGTCGAGTTCGGAACCGTCATCTCCACATCGCCCGAGCCCACACTCACGTCCATCGACTTCGCGGGGGCCTGGTAAAGCTCGAACGTCACATCGCCCGAACCGACCTCAGCGCTGAGCGCATCAGTCACGCTGCCCGAAAACTCTACATCTCCCGCACCCAGGAAAAGGTCGAAACCATCACAGATGACACCGGCAATCTGCAGATCACCCGAGCCCACGTGCGCGTTGACTCCCTTCAGATGTTCGGCAACACGGCGTGGCAGCTCAACCGTAACTGAGCGATCGATTGCCTTACCGTCATCACTTCCAAACTGGGAAACCTTGAGCGTCGAGTCCTCGACGGATGCGATGTTTTGCGTCGCGGCCTTGGAGGCATCCATACCCTCGGCAACGCGCCCCCGCTCTATAACGCGAGCCTTGTTGCCATCAACAACCTTGACGTCCACCGAAGCCGCATTGATATCGAAATCGAGGTAGCGGAACTCATCGGCATCAAAAGTCACACTCGAAAGTTGCTGAGGCCGAGCGGAATAGTTACCGCTATTCAAGGAATCGTCCTCGTCAAACATATCGTCAAAATCAGACAAATGGCCAGATAGAATACCGGTCGTACGCACCATATCGGAATGAGCCAATAGCCGCGAAATGCCAAAGACAAGCCCAATGATGAGCACAAACGCTCCGACGCCAACGCCCAAGCGTACCTTGGATTCATGCGAAAGCTTCATCATTCATCACCCTCTTTGGCAATCGGCTCAGCGGTGGTCGCGGTAGCCACGTCAGCATCAACCGCAGCGGAAACATTCCGAGCCCTAGCCGTCACCGGCGCCGGACCAACCTGAATATCACCGCGCGCCCAATCGCCATCGAGCGCACGCGCCACCCAGTGATAGATGGGAATCGTAAAGAAGATCAGCGCGGCAAAGGGGCCGGCGCCAAACGGGAACATCAGCAAAAAGAACAGCAGCCAGCACACGGCCCAATACGGGAACGACTGGAACGGGCCCTTCACCGGAGTCGAGCCAACTGCGCCGCCACTCGTCGCCTGCGCCGTAGCAGCATTGGCGGCCTGCGCACTCCAGCTTGCCGCTTGCGCCGCCTTGGCCGCAGCATCACTCGCCTGTGTTGCCGCCTCGGTGGCACGTGCCGCCGCCTCATGGGTGCGTGCGCGCTCCGCGGCCTCGGCCTCGCGCTGGCGGGCGCGGTCCTCGTTCTCAAACTCGATATCGTCCTCGATCTCATCGCTCGGATTGAGCAGCTCGTCCAGGCTCACGCCATAGAGCTTGGCGAGCGAGATCAGGTTCTCGGTATCGGGCGAGCTCTCCGCGCGTTCCCATTTGCTGACCGCTTGGCGCGACAGTCCCAGCTTTCGTGCCAGCCCTTCTTGACTAAAGCCTTTGCTGCGGCGAAGGTCGGCGAGCCGCTGCGCAGTTTCTACATTCATGGTTCCTCCTATGTGATGCCAGCCGTGCCGCCGGACCGTTTTTGTTCTTAAGGCGCCTTGCACAGTTAAAAATCTATCCGCCACCGCCAAAAGCATGCCACCTATTCTAGTGAGATTTTTGACAACCGGCGGTTGCGGGTGCATGTGAGCTGCGGAAATGTGTCCAAACAAAGCAATGGCACCTAGCCCGGTTGTCCCCGTTGCGGCGTTAACGGTAGTATGGTCGTACTGTTAATTCCGCACCGCCAACGGAGGGAGTCCCGCGCCGTGAACCGCGATTTCGCCTCATCGCTCATCCAGCTCAACAACACGTTCTATCGCGAGCACTCCGCCTCCTTTTCCGATACGCGTCAGGCCCCGTGGCCCGGCTGGGTGCGCACCATGGATATAGCGCTCGGGCAGCTCGACGTCGCCACAATCGAGCATCCCGTCCGCGTCTTCGATCTCGCCTGCGGCAATATGCGATTCGAGAACTTTGCCGCCGGCGGCGCACTTGCCGCCAAGGGCGTCGACGGCGCAAACTCCTCGGCAGATGCCAGCTGCCCGTTTGAGTTCTATGGCGTCGACTCGTGCCAAGACCTGGCTATCGATGCGCACGGTCACGCCCTGCGCATTCCCAACCTGCACTTCCAGGAACTCGACGTGCTCGATGCCCTCATGAAGCTCAACCCCGCCGAGGCGCCCGACGCGCTTTTCGACGCCCCGCTCGCCGACATCTCGGTCTGTTTTGGCTTTATGCACCACGTGCCGTCGTGCGAGTACCGCGTACGCGTGCTCGACGCCCTGGTGCGGCAGACGCGCCCGGGCGGCATCATCGCCATTAGCTTTTGGGAGTTTATGAACGACGAGCGCATGGCGCGCAAGGCCGTTCGCGCCGAGGCCCGCGCCGAGCTCACCCCGCCGTTTGAGGGTTACGATTCAGCGCAGTTTGAAGCCGGCGACCACCTCATTGGCTGGCAAAACGACCGCCACGCCTACCGCTATTGCCATCACTTTGACGATCAGCAGATCACCGACCTGGTGCGCGGCGTTCGCACGTTCTACAAGAGCGGCGAGGTCCCCGTACGCGAGCTTGAGCGCTTCCATGCCGACGGTCGCAGTGGCGAGCTCAACCGCTACGTGATTCTCAAGCGCCTGTAGGCGCCGACGACTCGCCGTCGAGCCGCACCGCGTCTTTCGGGCAAGCTATGCCTACCCTTTTTTCAACCCATTAACGGAACGCGCAGCTATGCGTTCCATACTTATGACCAAGGAGCCTCATGGGAGCCGTCCACGTTCGCACGCCTAAGAACTTTGTGCTCGAAGAGCGCCTGGAGCGCTACGCCGATGCGATTGAGACGAACCCTGAAATCTATGCCGGAGATTGGCGCGAGGCCTGTGCGCCCGCAGGCAGCAAGTCTTTCGAACACCTTCACCTGGATCTTGGCTGCGGCAAGGGAACGTACCTTGTAGAGCGCGCGGCCCACGAGCCAAACACGCTCTTTATCGGCATGGACCAGGAGCCCATCTGCATCGCCTATGCCGCACAGAAAATCTGCGAGCAGGAACTGACCAACGCACTCGTCCTGCCCCGAGGCGCCGCATCGTTGCCGCAGCTGTTTGCCACAGGCGAGCTCGATGCCATCACCATCAACTTTCCCACGCCGCAGCCTAAGGCCAAGTACGCCAAAAAACGACTCGTCCATGTCGACCATCTGATGCTCTACCGTCCGCTTTTTTCAGCCGGCGCCACCGTCACGCTGCGCACCGACAGCAAGCCATTGCGCGACTACGCCCTGGGGCAGTTTGCCGCGGCCGGCTACGACACACTTTGGGTAAGTGACGACGTTCGCCGCGACCATCCCGAGCATCCCGAGACCGAATACGAGCGCCGCACGCGCGAGATGGGTGCCGCCGTCTATGGCATTTGCGCCACTCCCGACGCGCTGCCCAGCGATGAACAGCTCACGGCGGGGCGCGCGCAGGAGCAAAGCCTTGCGTGCTACCTGCCCGACAATCTCGATGAGCTCACCTACGTGCCCCTCGGCATGGAAGAGGCCGTCGAGAACTTTAAAAACCGCGCCCGCAAGGGCAAGAAGCGCTTACCGCAGGAGTCCCAGGGGCCTCTGATGGTCGCGGCTTCGGCAAACAAGCGCAAATAGGCGCCAGCAAACGACCCTCAAATCTAAGTGAGTAGACTTTTTTGCAATAGCCAAGCACAACCCGCATAACCAATACTAAAACCGCAGGTAGAGCCTTTGTGCAAAAGCCATGTGCTCGCGATATTGCAAAAAGTCTACTCACTTAGCTGGCAACTGCACCAAACAGCTGGGCAGAACGCCCATTTCCTGCATTTTCTTGCCTGCGAACGCATCGATGCGACGCTACGCCATAATAGTTGGCGGACAATCGCGAGAGAAAGCAAACACATGGCACAGACCACGACAGATACCGCCGCCAGCACCGTCTCCGGTGCCGGCGCCGCCAGCTCGTTCTCGGGCGGCACGGGAACCGAAGCCGAGTTTGGCTCGCTCGGCGCGCTCTCTCCCACCTGGTGGGAGCCCGAGGACGGCAGCGAGCCCGAACCATGGCTCACGCCCGATCAGGCCTTCGAACGCTTCTTTGAATGGACGAGCGACCGTGGCATTGAGCTGTGGGATCACCAAGAAGAGGCCCTCATGGACCTGGCCGCCGGCGATCACGTCATTTTAGGCACACCGACCGGATCGGGTAAATCGCTCGTCGCGCTGGGCATGCTCTTTATGGGCATGGCTCAGGGCAAGCGCTGCTATTACACGGCCCCCATCAAAGCCCTGGTCAGCGAGAAGTTCTTCGACCTGGTACAGGTACTCGGCCGCGATAACGTCGGCATGATCACCGGCGATACGCATATCAATACCAAGGCGCCCGTCATCTGCTGCACGGCCGAAATCCTTGCCAACGATGCGCTGCGCGAGGGCGAAGATGCCGATGTTGGCTGCGTCGCCATGGACGAGTTCCACTACTTTGCCGACCCCGACCGCGGCTGGGCCTGGCAGGTACCGCTGCTCACCCTGCCCCACACGCAGTTTATGCTCATGAGCGCCACGCTCGGCGATGTCACCGCCATCGCCGCCTCGCTCGAGGAGCACACCGGCGCTGCTTGCGACTTGGTTGTCGATGCCCCGCGTCCTGTTCCGCTGAGCTACGACTATGTGACGACCTCCCTCGAGGGCACGGTCGAGCTCGCCATGCGCCGTGGCGAGGCCCCGCTCTATATCGTGCACTTTAGCCAGGATGCCGCCCTTGCGACGGCACAATCGCTCGCCAATTTTGGCATCGCCAGCAAGGAGCAGCGCGAGGCCATCAAAGAAGCGGCAAAGGGAACGAGCTTCTCCACGGCCTTTGGCAAGATTCTCAAGCGCCTGCTTGGATGCGGCGTCGGCGTGCACCATGCTGGCATGTTGCCGCGCTATCGCCTGCTGGTCGAGCGATTGGCGCAGCAGGGCCTGCTGCCCGTCATTTGCGGCACCGACACACTCGGCGTCGGCATCAACGTACCCATCCACACCGTGGTGCTCACCGCGCTCACCAAGTTCGATGGTTACAAAATGCGTCGTCTGCGCGCCCGCGAGTTCCATCAAATTGCCGGTCGCGCCGGTCGCTCGGGCTTCGATACCGAGGGCATGGTAATCGCCGAGGCACCCGAGCACGAGATCGAGAATGCCAAGCTTATGGCCAAGGCGGGCGACGACCCCAAAAAACTCCGTAAGATTAAAAAGAAAAAGCCCCCCGAGGGCTTTGTCTCCTGGAACAAGCAAACTTTTGAGCGCCTGATCGAGACGCAACCCGAAACACTCAAGCCACGCCTGCGCATCACGCACTCTATGGTGATTAGTGTGGTCGAGCAGGGCGGCAATGCCCGAGCCCGCGTACACGACCTCATCGAGACAAGCCTGCAGACCCCCGAAGAAAAGGCCAAGCTCGAGGTTCGCGCCGACGAGATCTTCGCCACGCTCATCGACTCCGGCGTCGTCGTGCGCACCGAGGTGCCGCCCGCACCCGACGCTCCGGCTGACGCCGCGCCGGACATCGACTACGCGCTGACGGTCGACCTGCCCGAGGACTTTGCGCTCGACCAGCCGCTCTCGCCGTTTTTGCTTGCCGCGCTGGAGCTGCTCGACCCCGAAAGTGAGACCTATACCATGGACCTCATCTCGATGGTCGAGGCCACGCTCGAGGACCCCAAGCAGGTATTGCGTGCACAGGAGCGCGCCGCACGCGATCGCGCTATGGCCGAGATGAAGGCCGACGGCATCGAGTATGAGGAACGCTTGGAGCGCATTCAAGACGTCACGTACGAAAAGCCGCTCGAGGATTTGCTCGACGCCGCTTTTGACAAGTACTGCCAGGAAGTGCCCTGGGCAAACGACTACCAGCTCTCTCCCAAGAGTGTCCTGCGCGATATGCTGGAAAGCGCGAGCGATTTTAAGGGTTACATTCAAAAGCTCGGCATCGCCCGCTCCGAGGGCATTTTGCTTCGCTACCTGGCAGAGGCCTACCGTTCGCTCGACCGCACCGTACCCATCGAGAAGCGCGACGAGCGCCTGCGCGACATTATCTCGTGGCTGGGCTTTGTGGTGCGCTCGGTGGACTCGAGCCTGGTGGATGAGTGGGAGAACGCCGGCAACCCGGCAGCCCTCGATGCCGCGCCGCCACAGGGCATCGACGAGGTCGTGGCGGACCGCCGCGGCTGCACGCTGCTGGTGCGCAATGCGCTCTTCCGCCGCGTGACCCTTGCCGCCCGTGAGCACGTTCGCGACCTGGGCGAGCTCGACGACGACTGGGGCATGAGCGAGATCCGCTGGCAAAAGGCCCTCGATGCCTACCATGAGCAGCACGAGGAAATCCTCACCGACGGAGATGCCCGCAGCGCCGCGATGTTTTCCATCGATGAGTCCGACGAGAAGACCACGCACGTATGGCACGTGCACCAGATCTTTGCCGACGAGGACGGCGACCACGACTTTGGCATCATGGGCGATGTCGATCTGGACGCCACGCAAGACGGCGGTGAAGTCATCTTCAAAAACTACCGCGTCGGCTTTATCGAAGACCTGCTCGAGGACTAGTCGAACATATTGGAACGAAACGAAGCGGGGCCGTTGGCAATATCGCCAGCGGCCCCGTTTTTGCACTATACGCTATGCCTTACTCGGTATCCTCGACCTCATACGAATCCGCCTCGGCTGGCTCATCGTTTGTCTCTGGCGCAGCCCCGCGCGCCTCGTCAAACGCCGCCTTCATGGTCTTGTTGCCCCACGTGAGCTTGCGAATGGTAAGATCGTCGGCCTTCTTGTTGGCTAGGCGCAGATTGTTCTCGGAGGATAGCAATGCCTCCTTGGTTTTCTGCAGATGGCTAATCGTCTTGTCAATCTCATCGATTGCCGTTTGGAACTTGCGGCTCGCGATCTCGTAGTTGCGACCGAAATCATTCTTGAACTTCTCCATCTTGGCTTCGAAGTTCGTGACGTCGATATTCTGCTGTTTGTACTCCGCTAGCTCCTGCTTATAGCGCAGTGAGCCCATGGCGGCGTTGCGAAGGAGCGTGATCATGGGAATGAAAAACTGCGGGCGAATCACGTACATCTTCTCGTAGCGATAGCTCACGTCGACTATCCCTACGTTATAGAGCTCGCTCTCGGGCTCGAGCAGCGTGCAGAGCACCGCGTACTCACAGCCTTTCTGGCGACGGTCGTGATCGAGTTTCTTAAAGAAGTCCTCGTTTTTATGCTTGGTCGCGGTCTCGTCGTTTTCGTTTTTCATCTCGAACATAATCGAAATGACCTCGTTGCCGCTCGCGTCGCACTCGCGGAAGATAAAGTCGCCCTTGGTACCCTCGGACGCATCGTTATCCTTCTCGAAGTACGCGTTGGGAAATGCCGTCATGCGCAGACGGTTAAACTCGGTTTCGCAATGCTGCTCGAGCGACTCGCCCACCATCTTGGTGGACAGGCGGACCTTCATGTCCTTAAGGCGCTCGATCTCTTCATCCTTGTAGCGAATCAGGTCATCGCTCGCGCGCTTGGCCTGCGCAAGCTCGAGCTCGTGTGCCGCCTTGGCCTGTTCCTCGCGAGAATCGCGCACCGCCAGCTCGCTCGTCAGTTTGGCACGCGCCTCATCGCGCTCTCGCTCCGCCGCGGCGACCGCCTTCGACAGCTCCATTTTTGCAGAAAGTTCTTGCTCACGAAGCTGTGCACGAAGGCCCTCGGCCTCGCGCTCAGACTGAGCCTTTGCGGCGGAAAACTTCTCTTGTACCTTCGCACGATAGTCAGCAAGCGCGCGCTCGGCCTCGCTGCGAGCGGCATCGAGCTCACGCTGCGACTCTGCCGCAGCAGCGGCAAGCGCCATCTCCTGGGCCTTGTCCGCCGCGGCAAGCCTGGCCTGCAGCTCGGCAATCTGAGCATCACGTGCAGCTAAATCGTTTTGAGCGGCATTGCGCGCCGCCGACTCGACGAGCTTGGCTTCGTCATCTTTGCGCTCCAGCTGCGCACGCAAATTGTCAATCTCGCGCTGGAGTTCGGCATTCTCCTTTTGAGCGTTGGCTCGTGCCTCTACCGCCGCGCGCTGGCTTGCACTCTCGCGCTCTGCGGCAGCGCCCTCGAGCTTGGCGCGCAGCTCGGCGAGCTCGGCATCGCGCTTGGCAACCTCTTGTGCCAGCTGTTGAGCTGCAGCGTTCTTCTGCTCGGTAAGCTGAGCGTTGCGCTGGGACTCTGCCTCTTGCAAGGCAGCCATCGAACGCGAGCGCTCAAGCTCCAGCGCTTGCTCGCCCTCGCGCTGGACCGCCTTCACACGCTCATCCAGGTCGCGCGAAAACTCGGCATCGCGCACTTGCTTGACGATATCCGCATAGCCGGATGCATCGACCTTAAATACTTCGCCACAATGTGGGCACTTGATCTCGTTCATAGCAGCTCCTCGAAGGACGCAAATTTCAACCGCCTACACTCTACCGCGCCGCACGGACAAAAAGGTGCCGCCACCATAATGGCAACGGCGCCAGAACCGCCACAAAGGTGCCCGTCCCCTTTGTGGCGGTTTGTGTGACGGTTCGAGAATTACAGTCCAAAGAAGCCTAGGATTTGGTCACGGCTTACGGGCTTGTACTCGTTGGCATCGAGGCCGACATCGTAGCGAAAGATAGGACGTTCGCGATCGCGGTTGCGCGTATTGGTGCGGTCTCCCCTGCTGTGGATATGCCCGTGCAGCATAATGGCGCCACGCGCCTTGCCGTTCCAGCTGAGCATGGGGTAATGGCTCATAACCAGACGATGGCCCTTGGCATAGCCGGGAGCAATCTCCAGGTAATCACGCACGTCTTCCCAAATCTGCGGCACGTCGGGATCTTCCCAGTCGCCGTCATGGTTACCACGGATGAGCGTCACGTTCTGGCATTCGATGCCCTCGCGCAGGCGCACGGCATCCGCTAGGGGCAGACGATAGGTAAAGTCACCCAGAATATAGAGGCGGTCGTCCGCAGCCACGCACTCATTGATGACATCGATGACCTTGCGGTTCATCTCCTCAACCGAGCCAAACGGTCGGTCCATGTCGTGCAAGATATTCGTATCGCCCAGGTGCAGGTCGGCGGTAAACCACATCATCGTCTCAGTCCTCATTTCGCAACGCGTCCAACTCGTGCTAAGTATACAGACGCAGCGATGCGGCAGTTACCCAAAGAGCCCGCCAAACAGTCCGCGACGGCGCTTGTCTTTCTTTTTCGACGCATCACCCTGAGTTTTCTTGTCCTGTCGCATCTTACGGTCCTGCTCCAGCTCATCGTCATCGAGTAGCGTATCCCACTCAAACGGATCGTCCGTCAGATCGAACAGGTCGTCGTCATCAAACATGGCCGCCCCATTGCCGACTAGCGAGCATCCACCACATAGAGCCCAACGCGCACCTGATGCCAAGGGCTGCGCTCGGGGGCAACCTGTTGCACGCGGGCCTCAAATACGTCCTCGTGGCCGTAATACATCATCAAGGACAGCGGACCGACCTCGTTTCCCGGAACATAGCCAAGCTTGGTGTTGCCGTAGTAGATCGCAACCGCCTCGGGATCATGGGGATTATCGCGCTCGGCGCACAGCGTCAGTTTATCGCCCGCTTTAAGATCGCCCAGGACCAAAGCGCCGTCGGCATACTGAAATCCCGCAATGTGAAACGACAGAAGAACACGTGAAGGCTCGTACATAGCAACTCCCCTAACGGCCGGATAAACCGGCGCTTAACCTTACCGAGAAGTCTACGGGTCCGTGCGGACACAAATTCATCCTGCCTGCGTCTTTTCGACCGTTTGTCCCTACGCCATCTGATTCTAATGCACAAACATGCGCACAAATTTGTGCTTCCAGTTTGCGTAAGGGGCATAGCGAAATGGCACGTCCAGCCACGTTGCCTTGTTCACGATGCTCTTCTTGTGGCTAAACGTATTGAAGCTCTCGCGTCCATGGTACTGCCCCATACCGCTCGCTCCCATGCCGCCAAAGCCCATATGGCTCGTAGCCAGGTGCATGATCGTGTCGTTGACGCAACCGCCACCAAAGGGCACGTAACGCACAAAGCGCTGCTGAACCTCACGGTCCTGGCTAAAGATATACAGGGCCAGCGGCGTCGGACGATCCGTAATAAACGTCTCGGCCTCGTCTAGGCTCTCAAACGTCAGCACCGGCAAGATGGGACCGAAAATCTCCTCCTGCATCACGGCGTCATCGGGGGCCACGCCGTCCAAAATTGTCGGCTCAATCTTGAGCGAAGCCTCGCGCGCAGCACCTCCAAGCACGACCTTATCGGAATCGATTAGCCCATGCACGCGCGCAAAATGCTTGGCATTGACGATATGCCCGTAATCCTCGTTGTCGAGCGGATGCTCGCCAAACATACGGCGCGCCTCTTCCTTGATGAGGCCCAGCAACTCGTCGTGCACACGCGTATCGACCAGCAGGTAGTCGGGCGCCACACAGGTCTGCCCCACGTTGAGCCATTTACCAAAGGCGATACGCCGTGCCGCAACCTTCAAGTTTGCCGTCGCATCCACGATGCAGGGACTCTTTCCACCCAGCTCAAGCGTCACGGGCGTAAGGTTTTTACTTGCGCGCTCCATGACGAGCTTGCCGACCGGAACGCTACCGGTAAAGAAGATCTTGTCCCAGCACTCATCGAGCAGCGCTTCGTTCTCGGCGCGCCCGCCCTCGACAACTGTCACCAGGCACGGATCAAATGCCTCTTCGCAGATCTGCTTGAGCACCGCACACGATGCCGGAGCATAGGCGCTCGGCTTGATGACCACAGTATTGCCCGCGGCAAGGGCGCCGGCGAGCGGCTCGAGCGTTAGCAAAAACGGGTAGTTCCACGGGGCCATGATGAGCGTGACGCCATAGGGCACGGCTTGCGTTTTGCACACACTCACGGCGTTGGCAAGGTCGCACGGACGCAGGCGCGGACGACTCCATCGAGCCACATGCGCGATCTGATGACGAATCTCGGAAAGCGACGTGCCGATCTCGCACATATACGCCTCGTCATGCGATTTTCCCAAATCGGTCTTGAGCGCATGGGCAATATCGGCCTCGTGGGCCCGCACCGCATCGCGTAAACTCACGAGCGCACGACGTCGAGCATCGACATCAAACGTGGCGTGCGTCTTAAAGTAGACGCGCTGGTCTCCGACGATGCGCGCAATTTCCTCGGTGTTCATGGACCCTCCTAGTTCTCGCCCTCAAACATATCACCCGCGACGACCTCGTACATGCGCATCAGCTCCAAACGGTCCATCAAAAGTGGAACGGGGTACAGCGGATTGGCCTCGGCATCGGCATGCGCCGCCATCTCGGGAATGTCGGAGCGGCGAATGCCCGTCACATATTTGGGAATGTCCAAGGCGGCGTTCATTCGATCGACCCAATCGATAAAGGCCTCGACGGCATGCGTCAGGGCGCCCATGCCCGTCTGCCCCGTAATGGAGGCGGGCAGACCGCGCGTGAACTCGGGGTCGTGCACCGCAAAGCGCGGGAGAAGCACAAAGTCGTTAATGGGGTACTTGTGGTGCGTCTCGTCATCGGTGATAACCGCCGCGAGCGTGACTTCGCTTCCCGTACCGGCGGTATTGGGAACCGCAATAAGCAGCGGCAGGAGACGGTGGACGCGCAGCAGGCCGCGCATCTTGTTGATGGGCTTGTTTGGCTGCGCGATGCGTGCTCCCACGCCCTTGGCACAGTCCATGGCCGAGCCACCGCCAAAGCCGATAATGGCCTGGCAGGCGCTCTCTCTCAGCATGCTCCAGAATGCGTGGCTCGGTATAGGGCAGCACCGGCAATGCGATGCGAAAAACCGTTTGATACGTTCGGCACCAGGCGCAGCGGGCTAGATGCATAAAGGAAACTCCCTCATTTGTTGATTGGTCAACATTTGTTCGACCGATTGTACTCATCAGAGCTCGCGGGCGGCCTGCCAATCGTTAATCAATCAACATCTTCATCTCTCAAAATTGTTTTATCAAAAATCATTCCTAATAGGCTTCACATTTTGTTGCATTTATGGATAATAGAACTCGTCAAGACGCACGTCCGGAGAGGGCCCTTACGGGATCGGACAAGCGCCCCATCGCCATCCATCGAAAGGATCGAATCATGAAATTTGTTTGCCCCGTTTGCGGTTATGTGGAAGAGTTCGACGGCGACCAGCTGCCCGAGGATTTTAAGTGCCCCCAGTGCGGCGTTCCCGGTTCTCGTTTCCTGAAGCAGGAGGAGGGCAAGCTCGAGTGGGCTGCCGAGCACGTCGTGGGCGTCGCCAAGATGGAGGGCGTCTCCGAGGACATTGTTGCCGACCTGCGCGCCAACTTTGAGGGCGAGTGCTCTGAGGTCGGTATGTACCTGGCCATGGCTCGCGTCGCCCATCGCGAGGGCTATCCCGAGATCGGCCTATACTGGGAGAAGGCTGCCCACGAGGAGGCCGAGCACGCCGCCAAGTTCGCCGAGCTCCTGGGCGAGGTCGTGACCGACTCCACCAAGAAGAACCTCGAGATGCGCGTTGAGGCCGAGAACGGCGCCACCGCCGGCAAGACCGATCTTGCCAAGCGCGCCAAGGCCGCTGGCCTCGATGCCATCCACGATACCGTGCACGAGATGGCTCGCGACGAGGCCCGCCACGGCAAGGCCTTCGCCGGCCTGCTCAAGCGCTACTTTGGCTAAGCCAACCGCCTGAGAGATAATCTCTAACTTTAAAGGGCCCGAACCGCATGGTTCGGGCCTTTTTTCGTGTCTCATGAACTCGTTAACGCCCTGAAATAGGGCCACCTTCGGCATCGACTTCTCGTCAAAAACTAAGTGAGTAGACTTTTTGGAACTTGCCGAGCAGACCATCCATATTGCTCTATAAAGCAGCAGGTAAATGACTTGTTGCAAAACGGCCTGGTCGCCATCACGCCAAAAGTCTACTCACTTAGATCCGCGCTGTCCACGATCGAGCTGTTTTGTGTCCAATGGACATCTTTCCGTCGATTACTCCCAATTTTGTCCAGTCAACGAATAGTTCAGACCGGAGTAATGCCTCAGCCCTTTGCTCATCCGAGCTTTTATCGCGATATTCAACATCGAGCATCCTGCATACAGCCTTAACGATCGCACGGAATCTATCCTCATCGGATATCTGTCCGTGTGTCAGGAGAAGCACGTCGTAGCCCATGGCTTGAAGCGCCGTCATGCGGTCAGCGTCACGCAAGCCATCCCCCGCGCGCCCGTGCGAGGCCTTTCCCTGACATTCAATGGCCACCTGTCGCCTCCCGTCCGGCGAGGAAAGAAGTAGGTCGATATATACGCGGGTCTTTCCTACAATCGCTCGAGCACTTGTGCTTAGCACCACTTTGACATTGAGCTCTATGCCGCAAAACCCTTCACCTCCCAGGGCTCGCGGCAGTCCAAGCAACAAATACGCCTCGACCTCAAAAGGCGAAGCGGCACCCAATGGAACGAGATGCGATACCGCCATAAATCGATTGCCGTAACGCATCCCGCAAACATCTGAACAAAAACGGTCAAGGTCCCCATCCAAAACCAAAGCGTCGCGACGCCATAAATTTGAGGCGGTGCCGCCCTCGGACGGGCAGCGCACCCAACCCAACGTTGTCAAAATCGTACCCGAATCAATTGCACGCGAAAGCTCCACCTCAAGTGCCGCCGGCAGGGCGCATACCGCAAACAAGCCGCACATCTCCGCCAATACCAGCAGAAGTTGGAGATCCGTCAGATGTCGAGACATGATAAATGCCGTCAGTAGAGGAGACGTGACCAAAAATCCATGCTCCGTTTCCAGCACGGATTCCCTGGGGAGTTCACCAAGAAACAGCCGCTGCCTAATGTTGGCAGGGCAAGTCCGTTTGTTTCTCGTCCGAACCAATGTATACAACGGAAAACCGAGCGCGACCGCAGCCGTCGGGTTGCGGACGAGGTCATATCGCTGCCGGTCTTCATCCGGCCGCGGAAGCGGAGGACACAAAGCGCGGACTTGAGGGGGCAAACGCCAGTACCTAAAAGCCGATATGTCACAAAGTAAATCCTTCATAGGCACAGGAAAGCACGAATTTCAACCCAGTCGGTCTCTCATTGGGGCGAACGCACCAAAAATGGCTCCGAACGAACTGCAAAGTTTTCAACAGCCCTCCCCAACTGGCCAAAAGCTTACCGAGAACTGGACGAAGCCCTGTTGGAAACCCCACTTTTTTTCTCATGCGGAAGCTTTGCGCGGCAAGTGAGTAGACTTTTTGGAACATCCCGAGCAGACCGATGATCCCACTTCTCAAAACCACAGGTAGATAGCTTGTTACAAAACTGTCTGGTCGCCAAAGTGCCAAAAGTCTACTCACTTAGGTTACAGAGTGCCCCATTAGCTGCGATTCCAGGGTATTAAGCACCTCCGGACTCAGGTCGTCATACTGGACAAGAATTTGAGTTGAGTTTTCAGGGACAGATGCGCCATCGGCGCACCAATAACAGTTACTGATGTCGATAAAAGGGATGCTCGAGCGCGTGAGGGCCTGCGCAAAAGAGCTTCCGCCCGTTCCCCGCTCCGCAACCACGGTGCAGTAAAGGCCTGCGTCTGCATGCTCGATCGAAACCTCTCCTGCTGGAAACGCATCCCGTACAAGCGCCGCCAGGCCATCACGCGCCTCACGAGCACGAACGCGCATGCGGTTCACATGTCGCTCGTAATCACCCGATTCCAGCAAACGAGCCAAAGCGACCTGGTCGACAGAGCTCACCGACGAGGCGTAGAAACCAAGGTTGCACCTAAACCGCTTCATCAGCTTATCGGGCAACACCATGTACGCTAGACGCAACGCCGATGAAAGGCTCTTCGAAAACGTGTTGGTGTAGATAACCGATTGAGCGGCATCGATCGAAGCAAGCGCGGGAATCGGCTTGCCGGCCAGACGAAACTCGCAATCAAAGTCATCTTCGATGAGATATCGACCTGGTCGCTCGGCGGCCCAGCTCAGCAGCGCATAACGACGCGCAATGCTCGTCACCAGGCCGGTCGGATACTGATGGGACGGCATCAGGTGAAGGACATCGGTCCCAGTTTTCTGCAGAGCGCTCAAGTCTACACCCTCATCATCCAACGGGATATGTCGAACTTTGCAACCCATAGCCTGATAGATGCGCGTCAAGCGCAAATAGCCCGGGTCCTCAACAGCATACACCTTGTCGGCTCCAAGCAACTGAACCAACATGGTATCGAGCAGCTGGGCGCCTGCGCCGATAACAACGTTGTTGGGGTCGACATTCATGCCCCTTGTCCCGCGCAGATGGTGGGCAATTGCGCGTCGTAGCCGAGTGGTGCCCTGTGCCGGCGCGGTCGAAAAGATTTCGCTCTCGTCTTCGGATGCCAGCGTCGCCCGCAGCGCGCTTTGCCAAAGCCGCGCCGCCTCCAAAGCAGAAGGAGAAAGTGCATCGAATCGCTCGACCTGTCCGTTGACATCATGCGCGCCGGAACCCGCAGAGACGGCATCCCGGTCGATGCCCTCTACAGCCGAAGCCAAAACCGGTGCATCCGGAAGCTTGCAAGCGTAGTAACCACGACGCGGCATTGAGCAAATATAGCCCTCGGCAAGTAACTGGCTATATGCATTCTCGATGGTAATGACACTGATTCCCAGATGATTGGCAAAGGCGCGCTTAGACGGAAGATGCTCCCCCGCCGCAATGCGTCCAGCAACGATATCATCTCGAATTTGCTGGTAAATATACTCATAGAGCGATGCTTCGCCGCGTTTTTCCAAATTGTAGTCAAGCATGAGTTTATCACCTGACCTTATTGAGTCATTCAATCTGGTATTAGTCTGGCCTTATTATTATCTCGAAAACTGAGTATTTCGCCATACCCAGCTCCCCGATAGGATGTTCCGTCAAGCAATGCACATGCCAACCAAGGGAGCAACCATGGCAGAACAGACCAGCAAGGCAGATCGCGTCAAACTCAATCGCGAGCTCGCGCAGATGCTCAAGGGCGGCGTCATCATGGACGTCACCACGCCCGAGCAGGCACGCATCGCCGAAGAGGCGGGCGCCTGCGCCGTCATGGCACTCGAGCGCATCCCGGCCGACATCCGTGCCGCAGGCGGCGTCTCACGCATGAGCGACCCCAAGATGATCAAGGGCATCCAAGAGGCCGTCTCCATCCCCGTTATGGCCAAGTGCCGCATCGGCCACATTGTCGAGGCGCAGGTCCTGCAGGCCATCGAGATCGATTACATCGACGAGTCCGAGGTTCTCTCCCCTGCCGACGACGTCTATCACATCGACAAGACCCAGTTTGACGTGCCGTTTGTCTGCGGCGCCCGCGATCTGGGCGAGGCGCTGCGCCGTGTTGCCGAGGGCGCCACGATGATTCGCACCAAGGGTGAGCCGGGTACGGGCGATGTCGTCCAGGCCGTGCGTCACATGCGCAAGATCCAAAAGCAGATCCGCGACGTTGTTGCCCTGCGCGATGACGAGCTCTTTGAGGCAGCCAAGCAACTGCAGGTTCCGGTCGAGCTGGTGCGCGAGGTCCATGCCACGGGCAAGCTTCCCGTCGTGAACTTTGCCGCCGGCGGCGTAGCGACTCCCGCCGACGCCGCGCTGATGATGCAGCTGGGCGCCGAGGGCGTCTTTGTGGGCTCGGGCATCTTTAAGAGCGGCGACCCGGCCAAGCGCGCCGCCGCCATCGTCAAGGCCGTGGCAAACTTCACCGATGCCAAACTCATCGCCGAGCTTTCGGAGGACCTGGGCGAGGCCATGGTGGGCATCAACGCCGACGAGATCGAGATTATCATGGAGGAGCGCGGGCGCTAGTCCGGCAGAAAGGATCGCCCATGAGCGATTATGCAGACCAAACGGTCGCCGTGCTGGCGGTCCAAGGCGCTTTTGCCGAGCACGAAGCAAGACTATCCGAGCTGGGCGCACACTGTATTGAGCTGAGGCAGGCGGCCGATTTGCAGCAGAACTTTGACCGTCTGGTACTTCCCGGCGGCGAGTCCACCGTTCAGGGCAAGCTACTTGCCGAACTCGATATGCTCGAGGATCTTCGTACCCGCATTGTTGAAGGCATGCCTGTACTGGGAACTTGTGCCGGTCTGATTCTGTTGGCGCGCGACCTTGCCGCCCACGATGACAAGGGGACACCGCGCTTGGCAACCATGGATATACTCGTTGAGCGCAATGCCTATGGCAGGCAGCTCGGCAGTTTTCGCACCAAGGGGCAGGTAGGCGGTATCGACGGTGAAGTGCCGTTAACGTTTATCCGTGCACCCCGCATCGTCGAGGTGCACGGCAATGCCAAGGCCCTAGCCGAAGTCGATGGCCGCATCGTCGCCGCCCGTCAAGACAATCAGCTCGGCGTTACCTTCCACCCCGAGCTCGACGACGACACCCGCCTCCACGAGCTCTTCCTCCAAATGTAGGCAGAAAACAAACGAACGTGGATTTTCGGACGCATAGCAAATGAGAGTGGAAATCTCGCACTTTGAGCTTGGATGCAGGCTCAAACCGGGAGATTATCCACTCTCATACTATGTAGTCGTTGGGGACGTTCTCAACGACTAGTCAAACAAGAACGTCCCCAACGACTAGTCATTTAAGAACGTCCCCAATGACTACCTTTTTGGCAAGTTTGAATCAAGGCGACGCCGATGTTTTGACACCGACAGCGAGCGCCCACCAGAGCGAATAAATTGGCATGAAAAGAGGACGGCATAGACCTTCTGGTCATGCCGTCCTCTTTGAATGACAAGTTGTCGCTCTGGTGGGCGCGCAGCGTCAACTAGTTACGCGGTTCGTAGAACCGCGTAACCCCTAAAAACGGTTGCCGCGGAAGCCACCGCCGTTGCGGCCGCCACGGTCGCCGCCTCGACCGCCGCGGTCGCCGCCACGGTTGCCGCCGAAGCCGCCGCGGTTGCCACCGCGGTCGCCATAGCCACCACGGTTGCCGCCAAAGCCGCCGCGACCGCCACGATCGCCGCCACGGTCACCAAAGCCGCCACGGCCACCGCGACCACCACGGTCGCCGCCACGGCCACCGCGGTCGCCAAAGCCGCCGCGACCGCCACGGTCGCCGCCACGGCCACCACGGTCGTCACGGCCGCCGCGAGGACCGCGATCCTCGTCCAGACCCATGGCGACGAGCGGAGCGATAACCTTATCGAGCGCGGCCATCAGCTCGGTGGCCTCCTCGTAAGAAAGCTCGGGCAGGAGCTTCTCCTTCTTGTTGGCAAGCTCGACCAGGCCCTCAGCGGCATCCTCGGCAGCGAAGACGACGATCTTGCGCATATCGCCCTCGGCGTTGTCGATGCGGCCGACCAGATCGGCAGCCTCGGCCTCGGCCATCAGGCCATCGAGCTCACGAAGGCGCATGCCCAGCAGATCGGACATTTCCTTCTGCTCCATCTTGGGCTTGAGGTCAAGGAGCTTGATGGCGCGCTCGATGTTCGCCATACGCTCGGCCTTAGCCTCCTCCTCCTTGGAAATAGCAAAGCGACGGCTACGCAGCAGGCGGGCGGCCTTCTGCATCTTGTCCATCAGCTCTTCGTCATCGTAATCAACGGCGGCCTCGACAACCTCGGCCTCCTCCTCGGCGGAAACCTCGTCAGCAGCCTCAACCTCGGTAGCTTCGGTCTCCACGGTCTCGACTGCCTCGACCTCGGCAGCCATGGTCTCGTTCTCGGTCTCGTTCATGATCTCTTCGTTCTCGGACATGAGACTCCTTCTTGGCCCTCTCGGGCATCATCGCCCCATTCGCGGGGCCCGTCGCGCACTCTTTGCGCTTTAAACATTCATGCCTCTCGGCAAAACGTCCCTTAGTTTATGGTGTCGCCATCCAATCTAGCTGCAGAATCTATGTGCACACATTAATGCGACATGTCGCGGTATCATGGCCTGAACCAAACGTGTCCACCTTAAGGAGCCCGCCATGATTAAGCCCATCATGAAATCCGAGTTCTTTTTGCGCCTGCCTTCCGAAGACGCAGGGCCCGACGATGCCGTGATCGGGCAGGACCTCCTGGATACGCTCCACGAGCATGAGCACGAGTGCGTGGGGCTCGCCGCCAACATGATCGGCGTGCGCAAACGCATCATCTGCGTAAAGGACGGCAACAGGACGCTCCTGATGTACAACCCTCAAATTCTTGAGCAGGTCAATGCCTATCAGACCAGCGAAGGATGCCTCTCGCTGATCGGCGAGCGTCCCTGCACCCGCTATCGTCGCATTAAGGTGGAGTATTTGGACGAGAACTTCGTCCACCGCATCAAAAACTTCTCGGGCTACACCGCCGAGATCATCCAGCACGAAATCGACCACTGCAACGGCGTCGTTATATAGTTCCGCGAGTCAAGGAAAATGATCTGTTTTCCTCCGTCCCCTTTGGATCATGGTAACGACGCAGGCTGAGCACACGACAGCGAGCGAGCCGCATTTGCGCCAAGGTGACGTGAAATGAGAGGGCGCTGACCTTCTGGTCGCGCCCTCGAAATTGAACGTCAGATTGGCGTGAATGCGGCTCGTGTAGCGTCAAGCGGTCCGCCGTTCGGTAGAACGGCGGAACCAATTAGGACTGACGGTAATGATCAAAGAAATCGGCGAGGTCTTCGAGCGACTCTTTGAGCACTTCCATGCGCGGCAGGTACACGATGCGGAAGTGATCGGGCTCAGCCCAGTTGAAGCCGCCGCCACGCGTGATGAGGATCTTCTTCTCGTGCAGCAGGTCGAGGGCAAACTGCTCGTCATCGGTGATGTTGAACTTTTTAACATCCATCTTGGGGAAGATATAAAACGCCGCACGCGGCTTGACCACCGAGATGCCGTCGATCTTGCTGAGCGCCTCATACACAAAGTTGCGCTGCTCGTAGACACGACCGCCGGGGCGGATGTAGTCGTTAACCGACTGATGGCCGCCAAGCGCCGTCTGGACGATCGACTGGGCCGGCACGTTGGAGCACAGGCGCATGTTGGAGAGCATGTTGATGCCCATGATGAAGTCGCTCATGCAGCGCTGGTTGCCCGAAAGCACCATCCAGCCAATGCGATAGCCCGCGATCATATGCGACTTGGACAGGCCGCTAAACGTAATGCAGGGCAGGTCGGGGGCGAGCGATGCAATGGAGACGTGCTCGTAGCCGTCCATGCACAGGCGGTCATAGATCTCGTCGGCAAAAATCATGAGCTGGTGCCTGCGCGCGATCTCAACGATGCCCTCGAGCACCTCGCGCGGATAGACAGAGCCCGTGGGGTTGTTGGGGTTGATGATGACGAGGGCCTTGGTCGCGCTCGTGATCTTGGACTCCATATCCTGCAGATCGGGATACCAATCGGCCTGCTCATCACACAGATAGTGCACGGGATGTCCACCGGCAAGAGTTGCGCACGCCGTCCACAGCGGATAATCGGGGCTGGGAATCAGAATCTCGTCGCCATTGTCGAGCAGCGCGTTCATCGAAAGCTGAATGAGCTCGGACACGCCGTTGCCCGTGTAGATATGTTCCATCTGAACATTGGGCAGGCCCTTGATCTGCGAATACTGCATGATCGCCTTGCGCGCAGAGAACAGACCGCGCGAGTTGGAATAGCCTTCGCAGTCAGGCAGCTGCTGGCGCATGTCCTTAATGACCTCATCGGGCGTGCGGAAACCAAAGGGCGCCGGATTACCGATGTTGAGCTTGAGGATGCACTCGCCTTCGTCCTCCATACGGGCTGCCTCGTCGACAACGGGGCCGCGCACGTCATACAGAACGTTCTCGAGTTTGGTGGATTTAGAAAAAGTACGCATGGTGGTGCTCCTTGCAATTTGATCTGAGGGATGGGGTTCGGGCTTGGAAACGTTGTGGGTCGATGATGTCTCGCCTTGATCGGCGTCACCGGCGAGCAGCCAGGTAACATCGACCTCCAAAATGCGGGCAAGCAGCTCTGCCACATCGCGCCGCGGAATCGTCTTGCCGCTCACATATTGGCTCATCTGACTCTTGCCGAGTTTTTTGCCGAGCATCTCCGATGCGCGGATTACGTCCGACTGGCGAACGTCGCGATCGGACATAGCCTGTCGCAGACGATCGCTAAACGTCTCTTGGGTCACAGGAACCTCCTTGCTGGCAAAGTTCAATTTATAGAACACGAATTGAACCAAGGTTCAATTTAGCAAGCAGTATAGCGCCGTGCTATTTCTAAAAGTTCAATTTCAAAAATAACATGACCCAAACCTCATGATTTATCCCAAGGCGGTAACGACGTGCGCCCATTTAGAGGTATTCGAGAAAACGGGCGGCGGCAAGCGAAACATCGGCCGTTCGATATATGGCGTTGATCTGCCGATGGGGATGCCCTTCGAGCGGACGCACGGCAACATCGAACTGACAGCGGCGCATGATGAGCGCGGGAAGAATGCTCACACCCAGGCCGTCCTCGACCATAGCCATAATCGCATAGTCATCCCAGGTCGACAGTTTTGAGTGCACTGCCAGTCCCGCCCGACGAAACAGCGGCGTAATCTCGTCATCGGTGCCGCGTTCTAGCAGAATAAACTGCTCGTTGGCCAAGTCGGCAAGAGAGACGACCTCCGCCGTAGCAAACAACGAGCCTGACGGCACTACCGCCATTAACTCGTCACGCACCAAAGGCAGCGATGTCATGCCGTTTTCTCGGGGCTCACGAGGGATAAAGCCCAGATCGCAGCGACCCTCTGCCACCCATTGTTCAATCTCTGAATAGTCGCCCATCAGCAACTCGTAATCGACGTCTGGATGATCAGCACGAAAACGCGCAATCACCGGCGGCAGCACGTGGGTCGCCACGCTCGAAAACGTACCGATGCAGATTTTGCCGCGCATGAGCCCGCGCATCTCATCCACCCGTCGCTGCAAGCGAACGAATTCCTCGCAGAGCGCCTCGACAGCCGGCATGACCTGCCGCCCGTCGGCAGAAAGAGCAACACCTTCACGACTGCGGTCGAGTACCTTAAAGCCCCAATCGGCCTCAAGATCGGCCACCATGCGGCTCACGCCCGATTGCGAGTAGCTCAGGCGCTCGGCAGCACGCGTAAAGCTTCCAGCGCGCACGGTCTCCAGCAGCACCTGCATCTTTTGAATATTCGTTTCCACGACATGCCTCCACCCTTGCATGAGTTTTTTTCATGTTTTCCATGCATTATATTCGCTTTTCTTCTAAAGCCAGTTCACCCATAGTGAGCATGCACAGATATAGAGGGGACGGCAGCGCATGAACAACGGATTGATTACGTATTTAGCAGCATTGTTGTTGTTTGGCTCCAACGGCATCATCGCTGCGGCCATCGCACTCCCGAGCTCCGATATCGTGCTGCTACGCACTTTTCTGGGAGCCCTTTCGCTTGTCGCCATCCTCGCCATTACCCAGCGCCATAAGCTGCAGGCGCCTTCTCGCCCCCGCGAAGCCGCAGCCCTCCTCCTCTCGGGAGCCGCGCTGGGCGCCAGCTGGATTTTTCTGTTCCGCGCTTATCAGACGATCGGCGTCGGCGTTTCTTCGCTGCTGTACTACTGCGGCCCCATCATCGTCATGGCCCTCTCGCCGTTTATCTTTGGCGAAAAACTAACCGGTGGCAAAATCGCCGGGTTTATCGCAGTCGCCTGCGGCGCTTTTCTCATTGCAGCGCAAGGTCTAGGCGGCAATATGCCCATTGCGGGCATCGTCTGCGGAATCGCCTCGGCCTTCTGTTATGCATTGATGGTCATCGCCAGCAAGGGCGCGCCGCACATCGAAGGCCTCGAGAACTCCGCGCTCCAGGTGAGCGCCGCCTTTGTGACCGCGCTGGTCCTTACGCTCGTCACCCAAGGCACCCCCTCATTCCTGTCCGCCAGTATCGCCGCAACCATCGATTGGCGCGCCGTCGCTATGCTCGGCGTCGTCAACACCGGCATCGGTTGCCTGCTCTACTTTAGCGCCGTCGCCAAACTGCCCGTGCAGACCGTCGCTGTCGTCGGCTACCTCGAGCCGCTTTCGGCCGTCGTGTTCTCGTCCGCCCTTTTGGGCGAAGTCATAACACCGGTCCGCCTGATGGGCGCCGTGCTTATCATCGGCGGCGCGATCTTTTGCGAACTCGCCGGTAAACGCTCAGGCGCCAAGACCGGTATCGCTCAGGCAGCACGCGTCTAAAAGTTCCCTCTTCAGTTTCAAGGCAGGAGCGCGTCCGCAGTTATTACATTGCAGCAAAGCCATACAGCGGATGCGCCCCTGTTTTGAAATGCTACCTGCGTACATAAATAATCCCCAGCTGGGGATTATTGTCTAAAATTACCCGATGTGCCAAACAGCTCTTGTATGTATAAAGACGGCATAAAAGTTATCTGTCCAAGACAGATAACCGGATGTCCAAGGGAGTCCACGTGGCGCACGCCAAACTGGAAGCAAACCTCCAAGACCAGCACGGTCAAGTACGTGGTAATCGCCATGAAGGCCGACAACCACAACGAGGGCGGCATCTTCGCCCTGTTTAGCCTGGTGCGCAAAGTGGCGCCGTGGCTGATCCTACCTGCCATGATCGGCGGCGCGGCGCTGCTCGCCCATAACTCCAGCTCGAAGTTCAGATCGAGAAAGCCGAGAAAATGGATGTCGATATCTTCTCGGACGAGCTTGGCAACGGCAACGAAGCCGGTAGGGACATGAACGTCGACCCCACCGAGCTGCTCGGGAGCGTCGCCGATACGCCCGAACAGCAACAGCTCGACGGCCTCGAGAGCGAACAACTCAACGACGCCAACTTCTAACGACGTCGCGCGTCGACGACAGCGGCCCTGCGCCTCACAGGAGGCGCAGGGCCGCTTTGCATTGCAGTAAAACCGCCGGCTACGAACGACGCGGCTCGGGAACCACGAGCCTATCGGGGCTCGCGCCCTCGGCATCCATCAGGCTCACGTAGCGAATCGACGGATCCTCATACGTTGAGTAATAGTAATTGCCCGTGCGCGCGCTAAAGCATCCGGTGTAGATAGTCTTCTCGAACTTGCCGTCACCCATCTTGGACGCACCCTCGATCATCGCCACCCCCTCGAGCGAGCGGAACATGCGAATGACGTTCTCGGCCTCGCTGTCTTTTTGCGGGTAATTGGCATTGAGGTATGCCGCCTTTACAAAACGGCTCGGCGAATAGCAGTCACCCGGAATACCGCGCATGCCGGCACCCGCGCCATAGGGCTTGAGCTCGGCGCCACGCCATGTCGCCGTCTGAGGAAAATCGCTTGTGGCGGTGATATAGGTGCGCAGGTTTTCCATGTGCCACGGGAAGGTCGGCTGATTGGCAAGGGTGTCGACCGGATCGTCGTATACATGCAGACCGTCAGCCATCATCTCGACCACGATGCTGCGCCGGCTGTCGCCGATAATCCAATGGAGCAGCGACACACCCAGCCCCTCTCCGGCAGATTTGGCAACAATCACCGTGTCGCGCAGCGCAGCCTCGACCTCGTCGACCGTCGAGAACGTCGCTGCCACCCACAGGGGAAACTCATAGGCCGCGATATTGGTCTTGCCATCAACCGGGTCCTCGGCATACTCGGCATAACCGGGAAAGTTGAGCCCTGCCACAGCCAGACCCGCATCGTTACCACAGTCGAAAAACATAGGATAGTTCTTGTAATCGATGCACATGCCGATTACCGCGTGTGCCGCCGACGCATCGTCGATAAACGAATACGGGATATGGAACCCGCGGGGCATCACGCGAACCTGTTGGCCGTAGCTAAAGCTCCAGTCGAGGTTGCGACCCAGATACATGTTGCCGGAATTATCGGTAAATCGAATGCTCGTGCACATGGCGCCTCCTAGCCATACGTCCTTGTTAAGCTCATTGTTACCAAACAAATAGGCGCTAAACACAAAAGCCCGGACATGACAATAACGTCACGCCCGGACCACACAAGCAAGATAAACTCAACCAAGTCAACCTCGCAGGTCGTCTAAGGGGTCAAAGTACCGCAGATTGCCACGAAAGAGGAGCGAAGCGTACTTAAGGTACGCGAGCGACGATTGAGCGGCAAGGTGCGGTACTTTGGTCCCCTTAGACCAACTTTCCAAGACAGTGATCGATCATATGCTGGATCATCTGTGCCTCAAAGCCCGTGTAGTCGCGGCGGCACTCCTTCATCTTGCCGTCGACGATCTGGTCAAAGGCAACCTTGCACTTGATATAGCGCGTGGACTTGGTGATTTCGTCGTGCGTCAGGCAGCTCTCCTCCATCTTGCTGGCGCCCAGGCCAAACACCAGACGGGGGTTGTAGAGCACGTGGGGCTCGCCGGCGTCGTCCAGATAGACGCAGACCTTCTTGGTGACGCCAATCTGGTTGGCGGCAAGGCAGCCGGCGTCCTCGAGCGACTTGATGGTATCGATCAGGTCCTGTGCGACCGACTCGTCCTCGACAGTCGCAACCTCGCAACGCTGGGACAGGATAGCCTCGTCGCGGCAGAGCTCTTTAATCATACGTTCCTCCAAAGAGTTTAATGTAACTGTTTAAGTATACGGTACCTACACATTTTCATGCGAAAAATACCGTCCGCCTGTTACAAAGCGCCGAACTTCAACATGCGAGAAACATCGACCTTCCAAAGGCGATATAGTAGATAAGTTCGTGTCAATCGGCCTAAACTCGGGGCCGAACAAGGAAAGGGTATGCATGGACGAACTTTTTCACGTCAGTGAGCGCAAGTCCACAATCGGGACCGAACTTCGCGCTGGACTGACAACATTCCTGGCGATGGCCTACATCATCGCCGTCAACCCTGCGGTGCTCTCGGGCGCCGGCATCGATGCGGGAGCGCTCGCCTGCGCCACCTGTCTGGGCGCCGGCATCATGACCATCTGCATGGGCATCTTCGCCAACCGCCCGCTCGCCTGTGCGTCGGGCCTGGGCATCAACGCCATGATTGCGGGCATCACCGCCACCATGTGCGGCGGTGACTGGCACGTTGCCATGAGTGTTATCTTCCTCGAAGGTATCATCATCTTGCTGCTCGTCCTTTGCGGTCTGCGCGAGGCCATCATGGACGCCATCCCCGTGGTCCTGCGCCACGCCATCTCGGTGGGTCTGGGCCTGTTTATCGCCATGATCGGCCTGTGCGACGCCGGCATCATCACCGCTGGCACCGGTACGCTCGTCGGCCTGGGCGACATCGCCTCCCCCACCTTTATCGTCGGCATCATCTCCATCGTCGTGACGGTTGCCCTTGCTTCCCGCAACGTGCCGGGCTCGCTGCTCATCGGCATCATCGTCGCCGTTATCGCCGGTATCCCGCTGGGCGTCACCCATGCGCCCGAGGGTCTCATCGCACCGCTCGACTTCTCGACCTTTGGCGCCCCGTTTGCCAGCACTGCTGATGGCAACATGGCCATCGTGAAGGTCCTGACCGACCCGATGCTGCTCGTCGTTGCCTTCTCGCTGCTCATGAGTGACTTCTTCGACACCATGGGCACTGCGATGGCCGTCGCCAAGCAGGGCGAGTTCTTGACCGAGGACGGCAATGTCGAGGACATCCGTCCCATCCTGGTCGTCGACTCCGTGGCCGCCGCTGCCGGTGGCTTTATGGGCGTCTCCTCCATCACCACCTTCGTCGAGTCCACCTCTGGTGCTGCCGACGGTGGCCGCACGGGCCTCACCTCCGTCACCACCGGCGTGCTGTTCATTCTCGCCGCGTTCTTCTCCCCCATCGTCACCATCGTTTCCAGCGCCGCCACCTGTGGTGCTCTGGTCTACGTCGGCTACCTCATGATGAGCGAGGCCTCCGAGATCGACTGGTCCGACGTGTCGCAGGGTTTCCCAGCGTTCATGATTGTCGCCGGCGTGCCCTTCACCTACTCCATCTCTGCCGGCATCGGTCTGGGCTTTATCGCCTTCGTGGTCGTCGCGCTCTTTAAGGGCGAGGCCTCCAAGATCAAGCCGCTCATGTGGATCGCAGCACTCGCCTTCCTCGTCTACTTCTTTGTAGCGTAAGGGCAAAGCTGCCAAAGCAAAACCTCAAGGCGCAGAGTCGTATCAAGCGGCTCTGCGCCTTTCTTTTAGCGACGGTCCCTACGCCGACGTGCGACAATCGTATTTGTAGATGTCGAAATGCAGAGAGAAGCTTGTCATGGAAGCGCGTCAAAAGCAGATAACCATTCATTCAAAGCATGTCGAAAGCGCGCCCGTCATTTACCTTCCCGCGGTCATGGGTGACGGCACCGAGGTCTATAGCCGTTGTCTTGAGCTTGATTGCCCGCCATTCACCCTGGTCGCCATTGGCGGGCTCAATTGGAATCGCGAGCTGAGCCCTTGGGAATGCGACGGAACCGTGCGCGATGCCGAGCCCTTTGGTGGACAGGCGTCCGAGTTTCTCGATGAACTGCTGAATCGGATAATCCCAGAGGTCGAGCCATCACTTCCCTGCCCGCCTACCTGGCGCGGCATTGCCGGTTACTCATTGGCGGGCCTCTTTTCGCTTTGGTCGCTCTGGCAGACCGATGCCTTTGACCGGGCCGCAAGCGCATCGGGGTCCCTATGGTTTCCCGGATTTCTCGATTACGCACACGGGCACACGATGCCAGCCGCGCCCAACGCCGTCTATCTATCACTCGGCAAAAAGGAGACCAAGACGCCCAACCGCATGATGCGGCACGTACTCGACGACACACGCGCAATGGAAAAACTACTCGGCGACCGAGGCATCCCCGCGACCTTCGAGCTCAACCCCGGTAACCACTTTGCCCAAACCGGTCTGCGCATGGCCCGCGGCATACACTGGATACTGACGCATTAAAAATGGCGCCCACGCGTACGCACGGGCGCCATTTTTTTGATTTAGCTGAACACAACTACTACTCGACAGCCTCCTCGAGTTCAGAAACGGCGAACTCAAAGTCGTTGCCAGGCAGAATCGCGTTGAGCACGATGCCCACCAGCGAGCCCACGGCAAGGCCCGAAAGCGAAATCGTCACGCCGCCCAGCTCCAGCACGATGGCACCGGCGGCGCTGTAGGCAATGCCGAGTGAAAGCACGAGCACCAGAGCGGCCACCAGCACGTTGCGGTTGTTCTGGAAATCGACCTGGTTCTCGATGAGGTTACGGACGCCCACGGCGCTGATCATGCCATAGAGCACGAGCGACACGCCGCCGATAACGCATGCCGGCATGGCGGCGATCACGGCAGCGAACTTGGGGCAGAACGAAAGCACGATGGCGCAGCACGCGGCAATGCGAATCACGCGCGGGTCAAACACGCGCGTCAGGGCGAGCACGCCGGTGTTCTCGCCATACGTGGTGTTGGCCGGAGCGCCAAAGAGCGAAGCCAGAATCGTGGCAAGACCATCACCGAGCAGCGTGCGATGCAGGCCGGGATCGGCGATGTAGTTGCGCTCGCAGGTGGAGCCAATAGCGGATATATCGCCGATATGCTCAATCATGGTTGCAAAGGCCAGCGGCATGATGGTGATGATGGCCGTCGTGGCAAGGCCGCTATCGAACTGCGGCCCAAAGAGTGCAAACACCGTGTTGTCCCACACGACGGGCAAGCCAAGCCAGGGAGCGGCTGCGACGCCGGAGAAATCGACCTCGCCCAGCGCAGCCGCAACGGCATAGCTCACCACGACGCCCAGTAAAATCGGCACGATCTTGACCATGCCGCGACCCCAAATATTGCAGATGACGATTACGGCGACGGCAACCACGGCAACGAGCCAGTTAGTCTGGCAGTTGGCAATAGCGGAACTCGCCAGGATCAGACCGATCGAAATGACAATGGGGCCAGTCACCACCGGCGGGAAGAAGCGCATGACGCGCTTGGCGCCAAACGCGCGGAAGAGCGCCGCAAGCACCGGGTAGAGCAAACCGGCGCAGGCAACGCCCAGGCAAGCGTAGGGCAATAGCTCGGCCTCGCCGTTGGGCGCGATTGCGGCATAGCCGGCAATAAAGGCAAACGATGAGCCCAAAAATGCGGGGACCTTACCGCGTGACAGGAAGTGGAATAGCAGCGTGCCCAAGCCGGCAAACAAAAGCGTTGCCGATACCGAAAGGCCGGTGAGCACGGGCACCAGCACCGTGGCACCAAACATGGCAAACAGGTGCTGCAGACCGAGCAGGAACATGCGCGGGCGGCCGAGCGACGAAGCGTCGTAGATGGCATCGGTGACGGCGGGCGTCGAGGACTGGGACATGGATGTCCTTTCGAATGGAAGGGCGCTCGGGCATAGCGGATAACCTGCCCGAACGATACGGTCCGAACCATTGTACGCGATACGCCATGTCTCGCACGCGCCGTCACTTGCAAACGGTACCGCTATTTCCAAACACGCTCGGCAATACGCTTGACCAGCGCGATCTTTGCCCACTGCTCGCCTTCGGTCAGCTTGTTGCCAATCTCGCAGCTGGCAAAGCCACACTGCGGAGACAGATACAGATTCTCAAGCGGCACGTACTTTGCTGCCTCATGAATACGCTCGACGGTCGCGTCCTCGTCCTCGAGCTCGGCTGCCTTGGTGGTCACCAGGCCCAACACGACCTTCTTACCGGGCGCAACGTGCCTAAGCGGCTCAAAACCACCGGCGCGCGGCGTGTCGAACTCCAGATAGAACGCGTCGACGTCCTCATGCGCAAACAGGTACGGGGCGATGGGATCATAGCCGCCCTCAAAGGCATAAGTAGAGTGGTAGTTGCCACGGCATACATGCGTATTGATCACCAAGTCGTCAGGCTTGCCCGCGATGGCAGCATTGTTGAGCGCCACGCCCAGCTCGCTCACCTTTTGCAGGTCAACCGGGCTCATGCCGGTCTTGGACACAAAGTTAGTATCGCAATAGATGCCCCAGGTGCAGTCATCAAATTGGATGTTGCGGCAACCCGCGGCATACAGATCGGCAATCACGGTGCGGTATGCTGCGGTGATGGCATCGGCGAGCTCTTCGTCGGTCTTGTAGACGGCGCGCAGGCTCTCCTGCTGGCCATCGCAGCGGTCGAGCGTGACTTCGGAGAACGTCTGGATCGGCGCCGGAATGGTTTGCCGCGCAACCTGGCCCTCACCCTCAAGCGCCTTGACAAACTTGAAGTGCTCGACGAACGGATGGTTCTCGCCGCTAATAGGCCCGGTCACCACGGCGGTGTCGGCGGTAGTCTCCTCATCGTGGAACATATAGCCCGTACGCGAGGTGCGGCGCTCGATGCCGTTGAGACCCCACATAAAATCGAGGTGCCAGTAGCTGCGGCGGAACTCGCCGTCGGTGATGACCTGCAGACCGGCGGCCTTTTGCTTTGCCACCAAATCGCGAATGGCCTCGTCCTCGACTGCCTTAAGTCCCTCGGCATCAAGCGCGCCTGCCGCATAGGCAGCGCGGGCGTCCTTTACGGCCTGCGGACGAAGAAAACTGCCGACGATATCGGCGCGAAACGGCGCTTTGAGCTGGGTGGAATTGCTCATAGGAATCTCCTTTTGCATGGAATACTTTGGCGAGAAAGAGTATGAGCGCACTCCTGGTTATCGTAAAATATGCGTTTATATATGTTTGCCATATAGTTTTCCTATAGCCATTTCGACAGCCCAAGACAGCAACATCAAACGCTACCGGTTAGATATGCCTCCGGATGGCCTCGACATAAGCCTGTCCATAGCGCGTGAGCGTCGTATTCTTGCGCGTGATAATGCCGATCTCCATGTATTCATCCACATCGAGCGGAATCGAGATAATACCGGGGCCATTAAGCTCGTGGCTAATCACGCCCGAACACACCGTGTAGCCGTTGAGACCCATGGCTAGGTTGAACAACGTCGCACGGTCGCGCACGCGGATATTCTTGCGGCGCTCAAACGTCGAGGTCAGTTCCTCGGAATAGTAAAACGAGTTGTAGCTGCCTTGCTCGTAGGATAGGAACGGATAGTCTTCCAAGTCCTCGAGCGTCACGCTGGCGTGGTCCGCCAGTGGATGGTCGGCGCATACAAAGACGTGCGGCGTGGCGCAGAAGAGTCCTTCGAATACGAGCTCGTTGGCCGCCAGCATGCGCTCGATAACCTCGCGGTTATGTTCGGATAAGTACAGAATGCCCAGTTCACTCTTCATGTGCGCGACATCTTCGATGATCTCGTGAGTCTGTTCCTCGCGCAGGGTAAAGTCGTAGCGCGCGGCATCGAACTCACGGATCACGTCGACAAACGCATTAACGGCAAAGGAATAATGCTGACAGCTCACACTAAAGTGCGGCACTTGCTCGGATGCGCCCTTGTACTTATCCTCGAGCAGATCGGCCTGATCGAGTACCTGGCGCGCGTAGCCCAAGAATGTCTCGCCTTCCTCGGACACAATGACGCCCTTGTTGGTGCGCTCAAAGATGTGCACACCCATCTCGTTTTCGAGATCGCGAATCGAGGCGGTAATCGAAGGCTGCGACACAAAGAGCCGGCGCGCGGCCTCGGTGATGCTGCCGCATTCGGCAACCTTAACAACATACCTGAGCTGCTGAAGCTTCATGACTTTCTCCCTAGACGTTCATGACGCCAAGACCCGTCGCGTCCATCTGGCGCATAAACGACGGCATCTCCCCCGTCGCGGCGCAGGCGGCAATCTGATGCAGAGCCCCGGCAACCGCATCGTCTGCCGCAGCGCCGATATGCCAACGCGCGGCAGCCGTGACGGCCTCATTGGCATTGGCGACTGCAACGGAGTTGGGAACGGCATTAATCATGGGCAGATCGTTATCGGAATCGCCGAACACCGCCACCTCGTCGGGCGTCAGGCCCAAAGCACGCGCCAGCTCCAGCGTGGCACAGCCCTTGTCCCAACCAGCCGGCAAGATATCGAAAAGGCGCACGCGGCCGTTGGGAAACACGAGCGAGAGTTCCGGCACCTCGGCGGCAACGCGCTCGCGTAGCTCCGCGAGCCCCTCACGCGAACGGGCACTCCAGATATTCGCCTTGAACACCGGCGCGTCACCGACAACGGGACGGCACGGGGCTTCTTCGCCTTTGAGCCACGCGTTGCCGCCCGACTCCATAGCGCGACGCACGCGCTCGGGGTCGCTCGTCACGCAATAGGCGTCATTGTCCCAAAAGTCATCACCCAAGCTGTAGACCTTCAGATAGGTATCATCGGTCTCTTGCTCCAAGTAGTCAGCCAAGCGAATAAGGGCGGCGTTATCGGTCGCATGCGAGGCTACCACCTCGCCGTCGACAAACATGACCTGGCCGTTGCAGAACGCACCGGTCGAGAAGCACTCGGAACGATTACGAAACATCCAGCCCATCGCGGAAGGCTGACGGCCCGAAACCGGGCCAAAGTGCAGGCCCGCCGCCTGCATGGCATGAATGCCCTCGATGGCGTAGTCGCTGGCGCCGTCATGCCCGGCTGGAATCAACGTATCGTCCATATCGGTCAGCACAAGTTTAATCATAAGGCCCCCAGTCATTTTCACCGTATCCATTGTAGCGACCTGCCAATAAGGGACAGGTTTATTTTGGCAGGTTTTATCTGGGAAAATGCAACGCCCCAGTTGCCACCTACCAAAATAAACCTGTCCCTTTTTGGCAGGTGCGCTAGTATAGGGAACAACAGATTCGATGCGGGAGTGCCGGCGGTGCAAACCACAAGGCTGAGAGGGCATGGGGCCCAATCCTTTGAACCTGTCAGTTAATGCTGGCGTAGGGAGCATGCCGCCTTTACAGGGGCGCTGTCTATGCACAGCGCCCCTTTTCTATGCCAAGGAGGCATGTGCAGTGATTGATTCGAAACAGCTTAAACAAAATGTGGTCAAGGCCGTGGAGGAGATTCGCGCCACCAACCCGATGGCCGGCTCCATCACCAACACGGTGACGATCGACTTTGTCGCCAACGCGCAGCTCGCCGTAGGCGGTTCGGCCGCCATGGTCTATCTGCCCGACGAGGGCGAGGCGCTCGTTGCCGGCGGCGGCGCCATCTATCTCAACATGGGCACACTCTTCCCCATCTACGAGCAGACGATTCCCCGTGCAGCCAAAGCGGCGCACGACGCCGGCAAACCCTGGGTGCTCGATCCGGTGGGCCTGGGCATCGGTAGCCTGCGCACCCAGCTGGTAAACGAGCTCAAGCAGTACAAGCCTGCCATCGTGCGCGGCAACGCCTCCGAGATCATCGCGCTCGCCGGCCTGTGGGGTCTTGAAGGCGAGGCGGCTGACCTGAGCCGCGTGCGCGGTGTCGATACTACCGATACGGTCGACGCCGCCCGCGGCGCTGCCGTGGCACTCGCCCGCTACACCGGCGGCGCCGTAGTGGTCTCGGGCGAAGTCGACTTGATTACCGACGGCACGACCGTGGCCAAGTCCCACGGCGGCAGCCCGCTCATGTCCAAGATTACCGGCTGTGGCTGCTCGCAGGGCGGCGTCCTGGCCGTGTACGCTTGCGCCGCCGATCCGTTTACGGCAGCCATCTGCGGTACCGCTGTCTACAACGTTGCCGGCACGCGTGCCGCCGCTGTCGCTGATGCCCCGGCAAGCTTTAAGGTCGCCTTTATCGACGAACTCTACCGCGCGACCGCTCAGGATATTGCGAATAACCACCTCGAGCTCGAGGAGGCATAAGCCATGTCCGAACCCGCAACCGCTGCCGACATGAACACGCTCGTCGCCGTAGCCATCGCCCCGTGCGGCACAGGCGACGAGCTGTCCGCCGAGGTCGCCGAGGTCGTGCGCGTCATTCGCGAGAGCGGCCTTCCCAACCGCACCACCTCGATGTTCACCGAGATCGAGGGCGACTGGGACGAGGTCATGCAGGTCGTACGCGATGCAACCTTTGTGTTGGCAAGTAAGGGCATCCGCACCGAAGTCGTGCTCAAAGCCGATATTCGACCCGGTTTTACCGACACCATGACCGGCAAACTCGAGCGCATGGAAGCGCAGATCAAAAAGCAGGAGGAAGCACGATGAGCATCCGCGACAACCTTGATATCTCGGCCTATCTGGTACTCGGCCCCGAAAACACGCTGGGACGTCCCGTGGGCGATGTGGTAGCGCAGGCGCTCGATGCCGGCTTTACCTGCATCCAGGTGCGCTCCAAGGTGGCAAGTGCCCGCGAGATCATCGCGCTGACGGGCGACGCCGCGCAGGCTATCGCTCGCGCCGGCAAGACCGGCAAGGTCGCCCTGCTTATCGACGACCGTCTGGACTGCGTACTCGCCGCACGCGAACAGGGTATCTCCGTCGACGGCGTGCATGTGGGCCAGAGCGATATTCCCGTCGAGGTCTGCCGCAAGCTTCTGGGCCCCGATGCCATCGTGGGCCTTTCGGCCCGTTGCGAGGAAATGCTCGAGTACGTCAAGACCGCCGACATGAGCCTAGTCGACTACCTGGGCATCGGCCCGCTCCACGAGACCGAGACCAAGCGCGACTGTGGACGCGCGGCAGATGGCTCCATCATCACCAAGAGCTTTGAGGACCTGGCCGCGCTCCATGAGGCAAGCCCCGTTCCCATCGTGGTCGGCGGCGGCGTCAAAAAAGCCGATCTGCCGCAGCTCAAGGCCACCGGCGTCGACGGCTTCTTTGTGGTGAGCGCCGTCTGCAGCGCTGACGACCCCCGTGTCGCAGCCAAGGAGCTTGTCGACACCTGGCAGCAGGCATAGGCATAGGCCGAGCAGCTGATTCGCAGCCTCATATCTTCAATAGCGCAAAGCGCATCCCAGTTTGGACCTCCATTCTGGGATGCGCTTTCCATATAGAGAGTCAGCGGGAAACTGTGTCCCAGTCTAGACGTAGATTCCGGGATGCACTTTCCGGAATCCGCCGTCTGGGAAACTGTATCCCGTTCTGGGCGCAAATTCTGGGACACGCTTTCCGAAATCCGCCCAACGGGAAACTGTGTCCCAAACTACGGCCGAAAAGTGGGGCACGCTTTCCCGAGCGGTCTCCATGGGAAACTATGCCCCATTTCGAAGGCTCATTCTGAGATGCACTTTCCGCCGAGTCAGCGACCGTGGCTCTACCCTGCCAGATACACCTCTAGTGCGGGCAACGTGGCCTCCGCATCACGCCGACCGACCTGGTAGATACGTTCGAGCTCCTCTGGCTCACGACACAGCGATGGCACCTTCACCGATTCGCTCGGACGCACCACAAAAACCTCGTCGCCGGCCTCGCGACGCGTCAGGTCATCGAGCGTGGCGTTATAAACCTCGTGCCGGTGCTCAAGCGCCGCGACAAACTCTGGATAGCGGCGAAATACGCGGCGCAGCATAGGCATCAAGCTATTGGGTTGTTTCACAAAGCCCGCCGGCTGCGTCAGCACCACGATGTTACGGTCATACCCCTGCGCAAACAGCCATGCGCTGGGAATAGAATCGGCCACACCGCCATCCAGATATCGATGTCCATCAATCCAGACGGGCTTGGTCGCCACGGGAATCGCCGACGATGCCCGAATCCACTCGATATCGCGCTCGTCGCCATACGGCAGATCGTGATAGACGGCCTTGCCCGTCTCGATATCGGTACACACGCACGTAAATCGCATGGGGCAGGCGCGATACGCCTCCAAGTCGATGGGATCGCGCTCGATAGGCACCTCGTGATAGGCAAAATCGGCATTGAACATATCGCCGGTTCGCAGCCAGCTGGTCACGCTCGCATAGCGCTTGTCGGCACAATAGGCTTTGTTGTAGCGAATGGCGCGGCCGATCTGGCGCGATTTAAAGTTGTAGCCAAACGCCGCGCCCGCCGAGACACCCACCATATGATCGCAGGTCAAACCGTGCTCCATCCAAACGTCGAGCACGCCCGCCGTATACATACCGCGGTAGCCGCCTCCCTCGAGCGCAAGCCCCACTGTGTGTGATGTCTCCGGCTGTGCCATGCAACCATCTCCGTTCCCATGCTTTTGAACTCAACAAGTATATCTGTCAACGTATGCCGTCAAAAACGTGTTTATAAGCATTTATCGAACGTTTCCCAATGCATTCCCCATGCCGTACCGCAATGCCCCTAGATGGCCTTAGGCATGAACGCCCTTAAGAACGTTGCGGGATAAACATCGCCCGCACCATGCCAACGTCATCGCACGCAACGTGAGATAATCCTCCGCAGAAGTCACCGACAGCAGAGGGAGTTTGTGATGAAGGTTCTTTTGGTCAATGGCAGTCCCAAGGCAAACGGCAACACCGCCCGCGCACTCGCCGAAGTCGCCGAGCAGCTCAATGCCGAAGGCATTGATACCGAGGTGTTTCAGCTGGGCGCCAAGCCCATTCGCGATTGTATCGGTTGCGGCCAGTGCGGCAAGCTTGGCGGTCGCTGCACCTTTGACGACGACGTGGTGAACGAGCTCATCGCTGCCGCTGAGCAGGCAGACGGCTTTGTCTTTGGCTCACCCGTCTACTATGCGCACCCCAGCGGACGCATCCTTTCGGCCCTCGATCGCGCCTTCTATGCGGGCGGGCACGCCTTTGCGCACAAGCCCGGCGCCGCGGTCGCTGTCGCCCGTCGCGGTGGCACGTCGACCACCTTCGATGTGCTCAACAAGTACTTCACCATCAACCAGATGCCCGTAGTCGCCTCCACGTACTGGAACAACGTCTTTGGTCGCGTGCCCGGCGACGCCGATGGGGATGCCGAGGGCCTTGCCACCATGCGCAACATCGGCAAGAACATGGCCTGGCTCCTGCAATGTATCGAAGCAGGACAGGCCGCCGGCATCAGCGCGCCCGAAGTCGATCGCGAGCGCACCAACTTCATTCGATAAGTCCAGCGGTGGTCACCTCGATGTTCTATCAATGTCAGCGAAAAGCCAGCTGATGAGGCAAGGTGCCTTGAAAGAGGAGGGCGCTGGGCTGTTGCCCGCGCCCGACGATTGAAAGGCAGATTGCCCATCAGATGGCTTTGCAGCGTCGAGGTGACCGCCGTTCGTTAGAACGGCGGAACAGATACATGAACGTGCAAATCTTCGGCACCAAAAAGTCCTTCGATACCAAGAAGGCCCAGCGCTATTTTAAGGAGCGCCGCATTAAGGTGCAGTTTATTGACCTTAAGGAAAAGGAGATGAGCAAAGGCGAGCTCACGAGCGTGATGCAGGCGGTCGGCGGCATCGACAAGCTGCTCAACCCCAAAGCCAAGGACGAGGAGACACTCGCACTTATCCAGCACCTCACTCCCAGCCAGCGCTTTGATAAGCTGCTCGAGAATCAGCAGGTACTGGCCGAGCCCATCGTGCGCAACGGCAAAAAGGCCACCGTCGGTTATTGCCCCGATGTATGGGGAGCCTGGGAGTAGCCTGTGTTATTTGCCGGCGCGTGGGTATAAGAGCAGGCGTTTGGCATAAGATTCAGCTGTAAGCCATATCTAACAAAGGAGGGCACATGCCCAACAAGCCCGTGAAGATCATCATGCTTACCGGATACCTCGGTGCCGGCAAGACCACGCTGCTCAACCATATCCTCGCCAACGACGGCGGTATCCGCGCCGCCGTGATCGTCAACGATATCGGCGAGATCAACGTCGACGCCAGCCTTATCGCCGACGGTGGCCTTTCCGAGACCGACGACCTCATCCCGCTCACCAACGGCTGCATCTGCTGCACGCTTTCGGACGACCTGGCCAACCAGCTGCAGGGCATTGCCGATTCGGGCAAGTTCGACTACATCATCATCGAGGCCTCCGGTATTTGCGAGCCTATCCCCATCGCCTACACCATCTCGAGCTTCTGCGACGAGGCCAAAGTGGGCGGCGAACCCAAGCTCGCGCTCGACAACATCGTTGCCGTGGTCGACTGCGCCCGCATGTACGACGAGTTCAACGGCGGTCGCGACCTGCTGGCCGAGGATATCGACGAGGACGACATCGAGAGCCTGCTCATCCAGCAGATCGAGTTTTGCTCCACGCTGATCCTCAACAAGACCGATACCGTGAGCCCTGAGCAGATCGCCGAGCTCAAGGCCATCGTGCGCAGTCTGCAGAAGGACGCCGTGATTGTCGAGGCTCAAAACGGCGAGGTCCCCATGGAGGAGCTGCTCGATACCGATCGCTTCGACTTTATGCGCGCCTACAACTCCGCCGCCTGGATCGAGGCCATGGAGCATCCCGAGGAGCACGACGACCCCGAGGTGCTCGAGTACGACATCGAGACCTTTGTGTACTCGCGCCGTAAGCCGTTTGACCTGCAGAAGTTCACCGATTTTGTTGAGCAGGAGTGGCCCGACGAGGTCATTCGCGTCAAGGGTCCGCTGTGGCAGACCGGCGATCCGGACATGTGCTACATGTTCGAGCAGGCCGGACGCCATATGCGCCTGATGGAGAACGGCTTGTTCGTTGACTCGGCGCCCGAGGGCGAAAAGCAGAAGATCATCGACGAGAACCCCGAGATCATGCAGATTTGGGACGACGAGACGGGCGACCGCATGACGAGCCTGTGCATCATTGGCCGTCACATGGACAAGGATGCGCTCATCGCCGCCCTCGATGCCTGCCTGACCGACTGGCACCGCGCTTAGGTTATCCAAGTGGGCGTTTTCCGCCCACGTAACCGCCAAACCACCACGAAGGTACCCTTCGTGGTGGTTTTTCGTTCTATGCCAAGGAGATTCATGTTCAATATCGTGCTGTATGCGCCCGAGATTCCGGCCAATACGGGTAATATCGGCCGTACCTGCGTGGTCACCGGCGCCCGCCTGCATCTGGTGGAGCCACTGGGCTTTTCGCTCGACGACAAAACGGTGCGTCGCGCCGGCCTGGGCTACTGGCAAAACTTGGACGTGACGACCTATGCCAGCTGGGAGGATTTCCTTGCGCGCAATGACCTCTCCCCCGCCGACGACCGCTTGCATCTGCTGACCAAAAAGGCACGCCGAACCTATGCGCAAAGCACTTACCGTGACGGCGACTATTTGGTCTTTGGCAGCGAGAGCTCGGGCATTCCCGAGGAGCTGCTCGCCGCGGCGCCCGAGCGCTGCGAGCGCATCCCCATGCTGCGCGATTGCGATTCGCTTGGCAACGCCGAGGCATGGGAAGCCCACGAGGAATCACTCGGACATACCGAGGACGGCCATGAGGCCATCCTTCGGCAGGATATCTGCGGCAACTTCGTCAATCCGGACGACTACCGCATCAGCGCACTCAACCTCTCCAACAGCGCCGCCATCGTCCTCTACGAAGCCCTGCGCCAGACAGGCTTTGCCGGCATGTAGCAAACCTGCCATTTGGAGACGGGGTAGAAATGGTAGATTTTCAAACCCTCTAACCCTTGAGAAATTGGTTTTGGCATCAAAGCGACAAAGGGCTGCCCCTTTGTCGCTTTGCCTATAGGTAGCGGCCGGTAATGCTCTTGGAGCAAGCAGCGATATCCGCCGGAGTGCCGGCGCAGACGACTTGCCCGCCCGCATCGCCACCGCCCGGCCCCATGTCGATCACATAATCGGCATTGCGGATAAGGTCGAGATCGTGCTCGATCACGATAACCGTGGCGCCCTTGGCGACGAGGCCGTCAAACACGTTCAGCAGCACCTGAACATCGAGCGGATGCAGGCCGATCGTGGGCTCGTCGAATACGAATACGGCATCGTCCTGCACGCGGCCCATCTCGCTCGCAAGCTTTAAACGCTGCGCCTCGCCGCCCGAAAGCGCCGGCGTGGGCTCACCGAGTGTAAGATAGCCCAAGCCCAGGTCGTGCAAGGTCAGCAAGCGCGCCTGAACCTTCTTGAGCCCCACCGTGGCGTCGAGAGCCTCGTCCACGCTCATGTCCATGAGCTGCGGCAACGTAAGCTTGCTCCCGTCCTTGCCCTCGCGATGGATATGCGAAGCCGCGTCTGCATAACGCGAGCCTCGACATGCTGGGCAGATGATCTCGACGTCGGGCAAAAATTGCACGTCGAGCGATATCGAGCCCGTGCCGTCACACGTAGGGCAGCGCAAGGCGCCAGTGTTGTAGCTAAAGGCACCCGCTTTGTAGCCGGCTGCCTTGGCCTCGGGCGTACGGGCGAAAGCGCGACGCAGCTCATCATGGATGTCGGCATAGGTCGCTACCGTCGAGCGCACGTTGGCGCCGATAGGTGTAGCGTCAATCAGGTTTGCGTGTGCGATGCCCTCGGCGTCGACCCAGCGCACATGGCTTGGCAGGCGCTCGCCAGCTGCCTGGGCCTTAAGCGCCGGGATGAGTGTCTCGAGCACCAACGTCGTCTTACCCGAACCCGAAACGCCCGTCACCGCGACAAGGCGACCGCGCGGTATATCGACTTCGAGCGGTTTGACGGTATGGATGGCATCGGTTGCCATGCGGATGTGGCCCTGATCGAACAGTTCGTCGTCAGTCACCTGCGGGCGCATACGCTTGGGGTCTGCGCGCAAAAACGGGGCGATGCGGCTGCCCTGCGATTGTTCGACCTCGTCCACCGTGCCAGCGGCAATCACATTACCGCCGCCTGCTCCGGCAACGGGGCCCATCTCGACCAGATAGTCGGCTTCCACCAGCACACGTGTATCGTGGTCGACAACAACCACGGTGTTGCCGTCATCAACCAGATCGCGCATCACGCCTACCAGACCATCAACATTGGCAGGATGCAAGCCAATCGAAGGCTCGTCCAACACATAGAGCACGCCCGTCGATCGGTTGCGCACCACGCGGGCGAGCTGCACGCGCTGACGCTCGCCCGTGGAGAGCGTGGCGCCGGCGCGATCGAGCGAAAGATAGTCGAGACCCAGATCGACCAGGCGACGGGCCGCGCTCAAAAACGAATCGCAGATATCCGCCGCCATGGGCCGCATCTCGGCCGGCAAGGATGCGGGCACCCCGCGCACCCACTCAATCGCCTCGCCCAGCGTCATGGCCGCGGCCTGCGCCAGATTGATACCGCGCATCTGGGGCTGGCGCGCAGCCTCGGAGAGGCGCGTGCCGCCACAGTCACGACATGGCCCCTCGCGCAAAAAGCGCGCCACGCGTTTTAAGCCCTTATCGTCTTTGACCTTGGCGAGCGCGTTCTCGACGGTATAGACGGCATTGTAATAGGTAAAGTCGAGCGGCGTGGCGCCCTCGCCGTTTTTGGGAACGTAGAGAATGTGCTTCTTAACCGCCGGACCGTGAAACACACTGTCGCGCTCTTGAGGCGTGAGCTGGTTAAACGGCACGTCGGTGCGCACACCCATCTCGCCTGCCACCTGCTTCATCAGATCCCACATGAGCGTGCCCCAAGGAAGCACCGCGCCTTCGTTGATGGTCTTGGACTCGTCGGGCACCAGGCTCGCCTCGTCCACCTCGCGCATGACACCGGTGCCGCCGCAGGTGGGACACGCGCCGCCGCTGTTAAAGGCAAGGTCCTCGGCACCCGGCGCGTAGAACTCACGGCCGCACTCGGGGCACGTGAGCGACAGGCCCGCGGCCACGTTAAGGCTCGGCTCCACGCGCGCCCCGCAGTGCGGGCACACGTGATGGGCGCAACGGCTAAAGAGCAGACGCAGGCTATTGTTGAGCTCGGTCATGGTACCAAAGGTCGAGCGCACACCCGGCACGCTGGGGCGCTGATGCAATGCGAGCGCCGCCGGTACGTGCAGCACCTCGTCCACCTGGGCATGTTCGGCCTGCGTCAGACGACGGCGAGTATAGGTGCTAAGCGCCTCCAGGTAGCGACGCGAGCCCTCGGCGTAAAGAACGCCCAGTGCCAGCGAACTCTTGCCCGAACCCGATACGCCAGCAATACCCACGAGCTTTCTCAGCGGAATATCGATATCGATGTCCTTGAGGTTGTGCACACGCGCGCCACGTACCTCTATAGCCTGCGGGCTCATCTTCTGTTCCGTCACCTTTATCACCCTACTCATGCCATAAAACGCGGTCGCGGATGCACTCGCCCAGCATGGGCACGGTAAACCGGACGAGACCGTATCCGGCAGCCTCGATGACGCGCTCGCGAATCAGGCTTGCGCGATATTTGCTCGCTCAGCTTTGGGTGGGTCGCAGCGCTCAATGATGGCCGCCATGCGCGTCGGCTTGCCCCCATCAGCCGCCATGACCTCGGTAAAGAGGCGCTGCGGACTGCGCAACCCGTAATACAAGGGAGCGTCCACTGCTTCATAGAACTCGGAGATGGCATCCGCGTAGCCAGCCTCGACATCGCACACTTCAATGACCCGCGAGTCACGCCGGACAGCAGACCTCCACATGTAATATCCCACCAGCTGAACCATATAGGGATGCCCCATGCTCTTGTGCGCCGCAAGGTCCGCCGTCTCCGCATCAACGAAAAGACCAGTGCCTTTGACCGTCTGGATATATGAATCGCGCACTTTGGGCAAAGAAATCGCACCCAGCGTACGCTGCTGGGCGCGGCGCAAAAACGTTACGATCGGCTCTTCGAGCAAGTCATCAACCATGCTGGGCAAGCCGGCAAAAACCAGCGCAAGACCGTGCTGGTCGCTATCGGGCAAGCCCGTAGCATCCTGGTCTCCGAGCACCTGCTGATAGAGAACGGCCAGCGCCGCCAGCTCCTCGATAGATGCCGATTGGGCCTCGTCAATCGCAAACAGTAAGCCCTTTCCCGGCCCGAGTTTCTTGAGGCGTTCGTTGACTAACCCGCGCAACGTCTCGCCTTTTGCCCGCGCCGCCTCGACCGACATCCGGCCAAGTGACGGCCCGAACTCCATTGACGTCGCAACCGACATATTCGAGCGAAGCGCATCGGCCAGGCGGTCGCATAGGCCAAGCGAGGCGGAATCAGAGACAACCGCCCATCCGCGCTCGCTAGCTAAACGCTGCAGCTCCCGCAAGAGAACCGTTTTGCCATAGCCGCGGTTTCCCGTAATGAGCATGAGCCTGCCCGGAGCTCCGGCGCCGTTATCGAGCCCTTCCTCGAAATCTTCGATGACCGACTCGCGGCCGATGAGTATCGGAGGCCGCTTGCCAGCCGTGGGCTTAAAGGGATTTGGATTCATGTCGGCCTCCTCGGATTGGCAAACCCTGGTAACAGTTATACCAACTTATACCGAGTTATACCAACAGGATGCGACAAAGAGACTGACCCTCCATCACCTATGGCCGAAAAACTCGACGTCCGCCGCTCGCCAGGGGCGGAAGGTGGCGGGATCGACCTTTACGTGCGCCGCGGCGGGCACGTCGTACCATTTGACCGTGTAGCCGGCGCCGTGAGAGCAAAAGACCGAGTCGGGCGTGTTGGGTAGATCGGCCTCGGGCTCATAGGCGGCCGTCTCGATGACGCGCTCGGCATCATGGCATGCCGCATAACCGGCGAACTCCAGGTACAGATGCCCGCGACCGCTCGTGTAGGCGGCCACCTCCAGCGCATAATCCTGCGCCTCGGATGCCGGCACGCGACCCACAAGCTTCGCCCGTTCGCCCGCCATCGTCGGCGGCTCGTACTCGGCACCCATGCGCGTGGCGTCTGACAACGCCCTGCCCACACACTCCCCCGGCACCTCGAGCTCAAAGCGATACCACGGCTCCAACAGCACCGCCGCGCCGGCCTCACGCGCCTGCATGAGCCCCTGGCGAATCGCGCGGTACGTGGCCTGGCGAAAGTCGCCGCCCTCGGTGTGTTTGGCATGCGCACGGCCACCTGTGAGCGTAATGCGCACATCGGTGATAGGCGAGCCGGTCAGCACGCCCAGGTGATCGCGCTCCATGGCGTTGGTGAGCGCCAGACGCTGCCAGTTAAGATCGAGCTCGTCGGTCGAAGTCACGGTGCCAAACTGCACGCCCGAACCCGCCGGCAACGGCTCTAGGCGCAGATGCACCTCGGCATAGTGGCGCAGCGGCTCAAAGTGGCCCACGCCCTCGACCGGCTGCGAAATGGTCTCCTTATAGAGAATGCCGCCGGGCTCAAACGAAATCGAAAGGCCAAAGCGATCGGCCAACACCCGCTGCACGACCTCGAGTTGCACGGCGCCCATCAGCTGCAGGTGAATCTGCTCCAGATGAGTATTCCAGCTTACGCCGAGCATGGGATCTTCGTCCGCCAACTCAGTCAGCGCTTTAAACACCGCATGGACATCGTGTTCACCCGGAAGCACCGTATAGGTGAGGACCGGAGCGATGACGGGCGCATCACACACGGGCTCCGCACCCAAGGCGTCCCCTGGGCGAACGTGCGCAAGACCCGTCACGGCACAAATACCGCCAGCAGCAACTTCTTGGGCAAGCTCATACTTTTCGCCGTTATAGATGCGCACCTGATCTACCTTCTGCTCCCATACCTCGGCACCGGAACGTCCGCTGATCATCTGTTTTGCACACAGCGTGCCGCCGGTCACTTTAACCCATGCCAAACGCTCGCCGCGATCCCCGCGGCTGACACGATAGACGCGCGCGGCAAACTCCGGAATCCATATCTGTTCGCGCATCAGCGCGCATATGCCATCCAGCAGCTCGCTCACGCCCTGGTCCTTGAGCGCCGAGCCGGCAAAGCAGGGAAAGAGCTTGCGCTCGGCAACCATGCGCGACAGCGTTGCGACGGAAAGCTCACCTGCCTCAAGAAACTCCTCGAGCGCCGCCTCGTCCAACGCTGCAGCGTCCTCCTGAACGGCGCCGCCCTCCAGCAGTTCGTTGGCATCCAGGCAGCCTTCGGAAAGACGCCGCCCAAGTTGTGCCAGCAAAACATCGCGGCCGGGATTCTCCAAATCGATTTTGTTGATATAGATGAACGTCGGAATGTCATAGCGTGCAAGCAGGCGCCACAGGGTTTCGGTGTGCCCCTGCACGCCGTCGTTGGCGCCCACAACTAAAATCGCGTAGTCGAGTGCGCGCAGCGTGCGCTCCGCCTCGGCAGAAAAATCGACATGCCCCGGTGCATCCACGAGCATGACGCGGGTATCACCGTGGTCGAGCACGGCCTGCGACGAGAAAATCGTAATGCCGCGCTCGCGCTCGATCGCGTTAGTGTCCAGATGCGAATCGCCATCGTCCACGCGGCCGCGCTTACGAATGCGACCCGCATTGAACAGCATGGCCTCGGCCAGCGTGGTCTTGCCAGCATCGACATGCGCCAAGATTCCAACGACCGCTTGCTTCGACATGGCTCTCCTCTTATTGCAAGCCCGTCGCACGCGGAAACGGGCGCTCTCATTCCACACTGGATGATACAATTTACGGGCCGGCGGGCGAAGCGGGCCCTATCCCCCGACCGAGCTCATCGCCCCGCGTTGCCGTGCGGCGATTTTCGTAGGTTCGCGCCTTGCGAAAGCCGGCACCTCCCCTTTTTGCCTGCCCGAGCTCATCCGGGGCGGCAACAACGCGAACCCCACAACAGCGAGGAGTCACCATGAAGACATTGCTCAACGAGTTCAAGGAATTCATCAATCGCGGCAACGTGATGGACATGGCCGTCGGCGTGATTATCGGCGGCGCATTCACCGCCATCGTGACCTCACTTACCGATAACATCATCAACCCGCTTATCTCCGTGATTGCCGGCGGTAGCGCTACCGAGATCTCGGGGCTGGTGGTGCCGGGCACTAATATCGACTTTGGCGCCTTTATCGGCTCGTGCATCAATTTTTTGATTGTGGCGGCAATCGTCTTTGCCATCGTCAAGGCATTCAACAAGGCGCAGGAAATCGGCGACAGGCTCGCCGGTGCCACCGCCGAGGAAGCCGCACCGGCGCCCGTCTGTCCGTATTGCCTGGAAGAGGTGCACGAAGGCGCGACCAAGTGTTGGCACTGCGGAAGCGAGCTGCCCCGAGCGTAGGTGCCTTAGAGCCGACAGCGAGCGACATCTACCACCTTGCAAAACAGCGCAGCGATCAAAAATGGCCCCACCCGGGGCCATTTTCGCTTACATGGAGCGTAGATACGCGCCCCCGCTCTTATGCCTCGCGCAGCCAGTCAAACGCAACACGCGGCGTGCCGTCCGACACATATACGACGCCGGCACGCTCAAACCCCGCTTTAATACTCGCGCCCTGCATGGGCAGGTTGTCCCGATGCGTATCGATACGCAGATGGTCGGCACGCTCTTTGGCAAAGGCGAACATCGCAGCCGCGATACCGTGCACGGTGCCGTCGGACGCCACACGGTGCAGCACGGCGTACGGAGTGTCGCTGCGCCATTGCCCGTCCTCAATTACGTCATAGCACTCGTCCGGGCCCGGTAAAAAGGCAAACGTCGCCACCACGCGGCCGTCGACTTCGAACACATAGCTACCACCGGCGGCGATATCGGCAGCCAGCTGCTCGGCAGAAGGCGTGCCCTCGGGCCACTGCGTGGCGTTGCCATGCGCGCGCATAAAGGCACGGGCCGCGTCATAGATAGCCATGACGGCGGGAATGTCGGTATCGAGGGTTTTTCTGATCATCACGCGGCGACCTCACGTTTATTGGTATCACTTTGATTGAGCAATGATACCAGCGTTTGAAGAGGGACGAGAAGCAGATGGGAAGCAAAAAGCGAGCCGCCTGGTCAAAGGCCAAAAGCGAGTTTTTGGGCGCTGCCACCGGTGGCGCTATGAGCGACCTGTTTGCGCGCGAGGACGAGCGCCGCGACGCCCTGAACGCCGAGCGCGATGAAGCCTGGCGCTACAAGTCGTGCGAGCGCAAAAACCGTTACGACACACGCGCCGAGGCCGAGGCCGTTATGGCCGACTGCGAAAACCGCGGGCGGCGTGGTTTGGCCTGCTACAAATGCGAATACTGCGGCGGCTGGCACCTGACGTCGCACCCTTGGAAATAGACCCCGCATCGGCACGACACTGACGGAGCGCCAACCATCGCACGCAAGCTACGGGCGCGGCGGCACCAAAACATCGTAACGAACGGCCTTGCCCGCAAGTTGATAGCTCGGCTTAACGCCGGCAAGCAACGGCCCCTTCACCGGCCGCTTGATAACGACCTTGCGCGGGCGCACCGCAAGCGCAGCTTCGACCAGCGTCTCCTCATCGGCACACGGCTGTTCCAGATGATGCAAGAGTTGGAACTTCTTTTTAACCGCCGCGCTCTTTGTGCGCTCGGGAAACATGGGGTCCAGATACACCACGTCGGGAGCGGTGAGCTCGCCCTGCCCGATCAACTCAGTTATATGGTGAAGGCCGGCAATGCTGTCCTCGCCCGCATGTAAGCGCATGCGGGCCACGGCAGTCGCAAGCGCCGGATTATCTGCCGCGCGATCCAAGGCATCCTTGAGGAGCGCCGCGATCACGCAATCCTGCTCATACAGATCGACGGTAAAGCCCGCAGCCGCCAGCAGCAGCGAATCCTCGCCAAAGCCTGCCGTGGCATCAATCGCCCATGGGCACTCGACGCCTTTTGCGCGCGCAGCCTTTACCAACAGCTCTTGCTGCAGACGGCCCTGTTTGAGCCGTGGCAGCATGCGGCCAAAATCGGCACGCAACTCCATCGTGCCGTCGGTGAGCGTGAGGCCCGCGGACTTCCCGATCAGCTCAAGCCCCGCGGCCCGAGCAACAGAAAAGGGATCGACGACGCCCATGGGTACTCCTTAACAAGCAAAATGAATACGTGAGCGCCGTTTATGCCAGCACCCAACCGTCCGCTATTGTCCCACATGCGACATGGCCCACAGCATCCCAATGCAAAGCACCGCCATCAATCCCGTGCACACGGCAGCGATCACAGAATCGCCCATGCGCCTTCCCAACGACCGCGGCTCATGCACTCGCCCTGCTCCGTACATCATGGCTCCTCCTTAAGAACAGCTCCTTGTTACGGTCTCATCATCGCAGCGCCGCACATGAGCTGCCATCGATTTGGCTTACGTCCAGCTTTCCTTTTTGAAAGGTCGAATTGGGCTGCGCGGGCTCAAAGCGCTTTCAGGCGCACGCATCGCTGCGTTGAACTACAATGTGCTTCACCATATGTGCAGCACATGGGCTACGCCAGATCGGCGTACTCGTATCGAAAGGACCAGCCATGAGCTCCGCTCGCAAGACTCTCAAAATCCTTGCCCTCATCTACTTTGTTTTGGGCATCGCCAGCCTCGTCATCGCCGGCATCGGTATCGCCAGGGGCAGCCTCGATTCCACGTACGGGTCGAACGCCATGCTCGCCGCGGTCGTGCTTGTCGTCAAGGGCATTGTCGATCTTTCCGCAGGTGTTGCGGGCATCAAGGGCGCCAACAAGCCCTCGCAGGTGGATAGCGCGTTTAAGCTCGGCATCGTTGCCGCAATCGCCACGATTGCGCAGGCCGTGCTCACGCTTCCCGCACTCGGCGGCAGCGCCGTCAATATCGGTGCCTTTGTCATCGTGGTCTACGACCTGTTCTTTGTTCAGCAGGCGCACGCCGTTAAGGCCGAGAACAAGGACCGCCTGTAGGCACTCGCTTCTCATAACCCCTGCAGCCAAGCAACTAACATGGGCCGATCGCGCAGTAACGCGGTCGGCCCTTTACATTTGCCCAGATAAAACCTGCCAAAATAAACCTGTCCCTTTTTGGCAGGTTGGTTAGCTGTGGTGGTACTCGGCAATGATGAAGTCGATGTCGGTTTTAAGGGTGTCCAGGTTTGCCAGGCGCTCTTTGTCGGTAGGGCGTGTGCGGTAGTAGTACGGCGTCATCTGGAACACCGCCTCGATGTCGGCCTGGGTCTGGAGCGTAATATTCGCGGACACCCGCTGTGTGCCGACCAGTTTAAGCTCCATCGTCTTCGGAAGCTTTTCGTCGTTGAGGTACGGCGTGTCGTAGAGCACCTCCTTGAGCCCAAAGAGATGACGGGCACCCGGCACCACGGTGTAGAGCGAACCCTCCGGCGCCAACACGCGGGCAAACTCGCGCTCGTTAAAGGGAGCAAAGAGCTCGGTCACCATATCGAAGGCACCATCGGCCACTGGGATGTCTTTCATGTTGGCCACAAAATAGGTCGCATCGCCGCGCTTGGCGGCCAGGCGTACCATTTCTTTGCCCAGGTCAAAGCCATAAGCGTCCACGCCCGGCACCGCGCCCATGGCGCTGGTGTAGTAACCCTCACCGCAGCAAATATCGAGCAGCGTCATGGGACCGCCTGTAGACGCAGCACGCCCAGAAACCCGTTTGCGCACCAGCTCGACCATTGCATCGCGCAGCGGCGCATAGTAGCCACGGTTCAAAAAGTCACGACGGCTGCGTGCCTGCGACTTGGGATCGCCCATGGAGTCGCCGCTCTTGGACGAACGTAGCAGATATAGATAACCCTCGCGCGCACGGTCAAACCGGTGTCCGCCCGCGCATGCAGCACCGCGCTCGTCGTCCACCAACGGCTCATGGCAAACGGGGCACAACAACATGGCAACTCCTTAGCGCGAACAACACAACGTATACCATTGTCGCACGCCTTCCCCACCTAGTCATTGGGGACGTTCTTGAATGACTAGTCGTTTAAGAACGCCCCCAATGACTAGGTGATTAGGAGTATCATCGTCTGCGCAAATAAGCACGAAATAGCACGTTAGAGATTGAGAGCGTATGGCTGATACCGCATCTAAGCACATCGACATGACCACCGGCTCACTGTGGCGCAATATCCCCCTGTTCGCCTTGCCCGTGGCCGCCACGAGCATCTTGGAGCAGCTGTCAAACCTCATCGCCACGGTCATTATCGGTAACTTCTCGGGCGACCAGGGAACCCTCGCCATGGCGGCAGTCGGCTCCAATGTTCCGCTTACCAGCCTTATGCTCAACCTGTTTATTGGCATGTCGCTTGGCTCCAACGTGGTCATCGCCAACGCTATCGGCCGCAACGATCAGAATATGGTCAAACGCGCCGTCCATACCTCGATTTTAATGGCGCTCGTGGGCTTTGTCGTCATCGCTCTGGGCGAGATCTTTGCCGAGCCCATGCTCGCCGCGCTCAACGTTCCCGCCGAGACCATGCCGCTCGCTTCGCTCTATCTACGCGTCTTTTTGCTCAGCATGCCCTCAATCTTGCTCTACAACTTTGAGGCCGCGATCTTCCGCTCCGTCGGCATCACCCGCATGCCGCTGCAAGCGCTTGCCGTGTCCACCGTCCTCAACATTGGCCTGGACCTCATCTTTGTCCCCGTACTCCACTGGGGCGTCGCGGGTGTCGCCATCGCCACCGTCATCGCCTACACCGTCAGCGCCGCTACACTCTTTATCCGCCTGCTCAAGACCGACTCCGTCGTCCGCGTCACCCCGCGCGACCTTGCTATCGACCCCGTCGCCCTCAAGCGCATCGTCAAGATCGGCCTGCCCGCCGGCATCCAAAGCGCCGTCTTTGCCGTCGCCAACATCATCATCCAGTCCGCCATCAACAGCCTGGGCACCGAGGTCATGGCGGCCTCGAGCGCCGCCATGAGCCTGGAGTACGTGTGCTACAACCTGCTCAACAGCTTTAGCCAGGCTTGCACCACCTTTGTGGGGCAAAACCACGGTGCCCGCCAGATCGACCGCTGCACTAAGACCCTTAAGGTCTGCCTGGTCGAAGGCGGTATCGTCGCGCTCACCACGATTATTGTTATTGTCGGCCTGGGGCGCGAGATCTTGTCGTTGTTCAACAGCGATCCCAACATCGTCTCGATCGGCTATATCCGCGTGTGCTCGATCTTCCCTGCGTATGCCTTTAGCATGTTCTACGAGAACATGTCCGGCTACCTGCGCGGCTTTGGTATCTCGCTCATACCCGCCCTTATCACCATGATCTGCGTCTGCGGCATCCGCTTCTATTGGGTATTCTGCGTGTTCCCGCACTTCCGCACCTTTGCGAACATCATGATGGTCTACCCCATCAGCCTGGGCACCACGGCGTTCTTTATGGTCGTGGCGGTACTACTCTGCCACCCGGCACGCACCTATCGCGCCACCCAAGCCAAAGCGACAGCCTGCTAAACACCGCACTCAACGTCACGCCAGTCATTAATTGACAATATGCGAGCTCATATAGTCGATAAAGCGCCTCGTGGCGATAGGCATGGTGTCCCAGCTGCGCCAGGCCGCCACTACGTCGCGCGAGGGGGCGTGCACGATGGGACGTACGCGAATATCGGCCTGCATGCCCTCAACGGTACGGCGATACAGCATGCTCACGCCCAGACCCTCCTCCACCATCGCCATGATGGTGTAGTCGTCGGTCACCTCGCTCGTCACGTGCGGCGACAGCCCATGCGCCGCGAATGCATCGAGCACCAGGCTCTGTTCGCCCTCATCCAGCAGCACAAACGGCTCGGAAGCCAGGTCGGCGAGCGTCACTTTTTCCTTTGCCGCCAGCGGATGCGCGACAGGCAACAGTGCCACCAACTCGTCGTGATAGACCACGCGCTTCTCGAGCCCTGCGGTAAACCCACGTGCCGTAAAGCAAAAATCCACTACGCCGTCGTGCACCCATTGGGCGTTGCGCGTGTAGTCGCCCTGCTTGAGGGTAAAGCGTACGCCCGGGTGCAGCGCCCCAAAGTCGCGGATCACGCGCGGTAACACGGTTCGACTCACGTTGGTAAACGTCGCGATGCGAATATCGGACGACGAAAGCCCCAGCAGCTCCTGGCGCTTGCCCTCGAGCTCAGCCTCGGCAGTCACAATCTGGCGCAGATACGGCAGATATTGTTTACCGTCGCGCGTAAGCGAAACGCCCTGCTTACCGCGCTCGATAAGCGTGGTACCCAGCTCGCGCTCGAGTGCCTTGACGGCCTGGCTCACCGCACTTTGCGTATAGCCCAGCTCGTCCGCCGCGCCCTTAAGGCTGCCGCAATCGACCACCATACAAACAATCTGATACCGCGACGCCATCGTGCCTCCACAACAATGCAGCCGTAAAACGTTTTGCCAGTGCTTTTCCTAATGACATTAGCATTTCTTAATCATACTGAAGATACATTCGCTTTACTACATCCAAATCTGGGAGCAGAATCCTTGTTACGAAACCGTTCTGCAACAAAAGGAGTCCCATGGATCGCAAAAAAGCAATCGCGCTCTCATTTTCCGTTCCCGTCGCATGGGGCTTTTCGTATCCCCTCATGAAGATCGGCATGGACAGCATGAACGCCACGAGTATCGTCGCGCTACGCTGCATCATCGCTTTTGTGGCCTGCCTGCTGCTCTTCCACAAGCGCGCGTTGCGCATTAACCGCGACCTTATGGTCCGTGCCGCCATCATCGGCGCCATCATGGCAACCGAGCTCACCTGCATATGCCTGGGCTCCAGCCTCACCTCTGCCTCCACTGCCGGCTTTTTGCAGAGCCTGACGGTCGTGATCGTGCCGTTTGCCAACGCCGCCCTTCTGCACCGCGCCCCCGAGCGCAAAGTGCTCGTCGGCACCGCCATCGTCACCTGCGGTATGTTGCTGCTCTCGGGCGCCGACTTCACCAGCCTGAACCCGGGCGCGCTCATCATGCTGCTCTCCGCCTTTGTCTATGCCGGCCACATTATCGTGGCCAAGCGCTTTGTCGAAGAAGTCGATCCGCTTGCTCTGGGCGTTTGGCAGCTGGGCTTCGGCGGCTTATTCTCGGGCATCGCCGCATTCACCTTTGGCGGTTTCACACTCCCCGGCACGCCGGGCGAGGTCGTGGTCGTCGTCGCACTCGCACTCATCTGCTCTGCCTACGGCTTTATCACCCAGACGCTCGTGCAGCCCCACGTGCCCGCCGAGACCACCGGCTTTGCCTTCTCGCTCGAGCCAGTCTGCTCCGCCGTCTTTTCGTTCTTCCTAGTCGGCGAGGTCCTGAGCCCCATCGCCTTCCTGGGTGCAGCTCTCATCCTCACCGGCGTCATGGCGGCAACCGTCGAGCTTCCGCACCTCCGCGCACATGGACGCGCTCATATGGCAGGAGTGCCCGAGCACGTCTCGTAGACCCCGCTCTTCATACAGCCGCGGCATAAAGGCAACCGGTGCGCCTTTACAATAGATGCCAACATAGCATTTGCCATAAAGGAGCTCCATGGACACCGCAACTCGTGACCGCAACATAGCAACTTGGTTGGGCGATGCTCCGCAGCCGGTACGTGACACTACGGACCAGCTGCTCGAGCGCATCGCCCTTTTACGTGCCGAGCAGACCATCTACCCGGCACAAGACGACATCCTCAATGCCCTCGCCTACACGCCGGCCGACCAGGTCAAAGTTGTCATCTTGGGCCAAGACCCCTATCACGGACCCAACCAGGCCATGGGGTTATCGTTCTCGGTCCCCGCGACGCAAACCAAGTTGCCGCCAAGCCTGCGCAACATCTATAAGGAACTCAAAGCCGATCTGAGTTGTCCCATTCCCGCCACGGGAGATCTGACGCCATGGGCACAACAGGGCGTCCTGCTCCTCAACACTACGCTTACCGTGCGCGAGCATGCCGCGAACTCACACGCCAAGCTGGGCTGGAGTACGCTCACCGACTACGTTATCGAACGCTGCTGCCAGCTACCCCAACCGGTAGTCTTTTTGGCATGGGGCCGCTTTGCCCAGCAGATGGTGGAGGGCAAGCTCACCGCAATCGACGCGGGCAAAACAACCGGCAAGTTCTGCCTTGCCTCCACGCACCCCTCGCCGCTTTCGGCCAACCGTGCCACGGCAGAACTCCCCGCTTTTATGGGGTCGCGACCCTTCTCGGCAGCCAATCGGCTACTCGAACAGCACGGCTCGACCCCCGTCAACTGGACTTGTCTCGGCTAAAAATCGATACATCAAAAATACGCCCGACGGCTTTCCATCGGGCGCGTTTCCTATTCGGGCCAAATAAATTGTGTGCGGCCGGCCTCGCCACCATCAATGAGCAGGCTCTGCCCGGTCATAAACCGGTTGGTCACGCCCACAAAGTAGATCCACTCGGCGATCTCTTGGGCGGTTGCCCAGCGTTTAAGCGGTGTAAGCTCCATAATCTGGTTCCACAGGTGTTCGTCTTCCATCACGCAACGGTTGAGCGGCGTGATAACGCCACCCGGGTCCACACTGTTGGCGATGGCCTGCGGTGCCAGGCGGTTTGCAAGGTTCTTGGTGTAGGCGATAACGCCGCCCTTGCTGGCAGCATAGGCGGGAAACTCCGATCCCGTATGCCCGCTCGCCGACCCCACATTGACCACGGATTTGATGGCGGGCGCCGGCTTGGCGACAAGCCCCTCCCCCACAAAAGCGTAGCGCTCGGTCACGTTGATGGTGCCACGCAGGTTGGCGGCGATATCGTCGACCGAATCCTGCGTACCCGCAACGTTCACGATCACTTGGGGTTCAAGGTCGCCTGGAAACGAGTCAGGCTCGCGTACATCAACGACCAGATGGCGGTAGCGTTCGTGTTCGATCGCCGCCGGCAGCAGATCAAAGCCCACGACCTCGTGGCCCTCGTCCAAAAAGCGCCGCACGCACGCGGCTCCGATACCGCCCGAAGCGCCCGTAATCAAAACCCGCATACTTGCTCCTTAGGCGGTTGCGTGACGCTTGAGGTACTCGGCGCCCACATTCTCACGCTCCCAGCCGCGCACGACCTTGTAGCCCACGGGGCTCAGGAAGACCTCGCACAGCAGCTCGGCGACAGCGCCGGTCAGCGAGCACATAAGGACCTGCACCCAGGTCCAACCAAAGAAAGTGTGGCTCACCACAATGGCAAAGACCAGGTTGTCGATAAACTGGCCAACACCCGTGGACACATAGGAGCGGAAGGCGAAGCTCGCAAAGTTATTCTTTTTGAGCATACGGCCGAGCGACTGGTTGAGCGTGGAGTTAACCACGGCAGAAGCGAGCATTGCCAGCGAAGAGCCCAGCACCACGTACCAGGTGCCGCCGATGGTGGCGTTAAGGGCGGTGTTGACCTCGATCATGCCCGTGTCGTAGTAGGCGCCCCACATACCGGGTGTGAGCGAGCACGCCCAAAAGCACAGGCTCACGGCAAGGTTGACCGCCAGTGCGAGGATAGAGATTTTGATGGATGCCTTGGCGCCAAAGCGCTTGCAGATCATGTCCTGGCACAAAAACGAGACCCAGCTCACCACAAAGCCGCAATCGAGTGCCAGATACGGCAGGCTGATGAGCTCTTTGTTGGCCAGCAGGTTCATCATGATAACGCTCACGAAAAACAGCGAAACCGTTGCCGCGGGAATGCTCCGCAACAGGACCTTGTAGTCCTCCATGACCTTCTTGATCATTATGTACTCCTTTGGTTTTAGGTTTAACGAGCAGGATATCGGACCCGAACTGCTCGGACGCCCCGGTCTTGAGGCGACGGTGGGCATGATAGCCGCTCACGCGGCATCAGGCAAGCAGGCAGCGCGGCAGCCCCGCAGGGCCACCGCGCCGATGCGTTAAAAGACTACATTGCCAAACTCCGACAGGATAAGGTCGGGGTTGTGGTCGGTTGCCCAATCCACGTTCCACGGGCTCGTAAACAGCAACAGCTTGCCACCGCGCATGTCCTCGACGCGCAGCGTGTCGCGCGTGAGCGAAAGGCCCGGGATATCGATGGTGTCGGGGTCGTTCTGGATCCAGCGAATGTCCGTATAGGGCAGCGGCTGGCGACGAACCTCAACACGGTACTCGGCCTTGAGGCGGCGCTCGAGTACCTCAAACTGTAGCACGCCGACCACGCCCACGATGACGCTCTCCATGCCGGCACCCAGCTCGCGGAAGATCTGGATGGCGCCCTCCTGGGCAAGCTCCTCCATGCCCTTGACGAACTGCTTGCGCTTGAGCGTGTCGACCTGCGTAATGCGAGCGAACATCTCGGGAGCAAACGTCGGAATCTGTGGATACTGCACGTGGCGCTTGCCGGAGCACACGGTGTCGCCGACGCTAAAGATACCCGGGTCGAACAGGCCCACGATATCGCCCGCGTACGCCTCGTCCACGATGGCGCGGTCGTCGGCCATCATCGACGTGCCCGTGGCAAGCTTAAGCTTGCGGTTGCCCTGCACGTGGAAGGCATCCATGCCGCGCTCGAACTTACCCGAGCAAATGCGCACAAAGGCGATGCGGTCGCGGTGGTTCTTGTCCATGTTGGCCTGGATCTTAAACACAAAGCCGCTAAAGTCGTCGCGGCAGGGATCGACCGGTTCACTGGTAAGCGTATCGGTATAGGCACGCGGCGTCGGGGCCAGACGCAGGAACTCCTTAAGGAAGGGTTCCACGCCAAAGTTGGTAAGCGCCGAGCCAAAGAACGCCGGGCTCAGCTTACCGCAGGCCACGGCATCCAAGTCGAGCTCGTCGCCGGCGCCATCGAGCAGCTCGATGTCGTCCATCAGGTTCTTATGGTTCTCCTCGCCGATGAGCTCATCCATGGAAGAATCGCCCAGCTCGGCCTCGACCTCGGCGACCTTCTTGGTGGCGTTGGCGTGACCGTCGCCCTCAAAGGCAATGACGCGACGGGTCTGACGATCGAACACGCCGCGGAAATTGCGGCCGCTGCCAATCGGCCAGTTCATGGGATACGTATTGATGCCCAGGACATTCTCGATCTCTTCCATGAGCTCAAACGGATCGCGAGCCTCGTGGTCGAGCTTGTTCACAAAGGTGAAGATGGGAATGTGGCGCAGCGTACAGACCTTAAAGAGCTTCTTGGTCTGGGCCTCGACGCCCTTGGCGCCGTCGATGACCATGACTGCGGCGTCAGCGGCCATAAGGGTACGGTAGGTATCCTCCGAAAAGTCCTGGTGACCGGGGGTATCGAGGATGTTGACGCAGGCGCCGTTGTAAGTGAACTGCAGCACCGAGGAGGTGACGGAAATGCCGCGCTCCTTCTCGATGTCCATCCAGTCCGAGACGGCATGCTTGGCCGAGCTCTTGCCCTTGACCGAGCCGGCGGTCTGGATGCTGCCGGTATAGAGCAGCAGCTTCTCGGTAAGCGTGGTCTTACCGGCATCCGGGTGGCTGATGATCGCGAATGTGCGGCGCGACGAGATTTCATCCGACAGGCTTGCCATGCGGATCCTTTCTTGCATTGAGTGCATTACGTCGTTGTAGCCGTACTATTGTAGCCGCGAAATTCCGCTCTAGGGCGCCTATCAGGACAAATTCATCAGTTGGGGCCTGTGTAGCAGTCGATGACGGCACTCCGCAGCAGTTTGTCTCGATCAGTAACATCTAGACGGTTTTTGAACCTCTACCTGTTACAGATTTAGACAAACAGGTGGGCGTCCCAGAAAGATCTCGATCTGTAACATCTAGCAGCCAAAAACTTCTCCAGTTGTTACAGATTGAGACAGCCAGGTGGGGCCCACCAGCAAAATCTCAATCTGTAACAGGTAGCCGTCCAAATCGGTTCCAGATGTTACAGATTGAGATGAATGAACGAGCGGACAATCCCTATTTACCTCTTGCATAACTGTGCATAGTGTATATATACTGTGCTTACCGGTTATATACACGTGTAGCCCAACAGCTAAGGAGCCGCTGTGGACATCATCCTATCCAATTCGAGCGACAAGCCCATCTACGAGCAGATAACCTCGCAAGTCAAAGCTCAGATCTTATCGGGCACGCTCGCTGCGGGAGCCAAACTCCCCAGCATCCGTGCACTCGCGAGCGACCTGGGTGTGAGCGTCATCACCACCAAGCGCGCCTACGCCGACCTAGAGCAACTCGGGTTTATCTGCACCGTGCAGGGCAAGGGCTGTTTTGTCGCCGAGGGCAACCAGGAGCTCTTGCGCGAAAACCAACTCTGCCATATCGAAGACCTGCTTGCGAAAGCGGCAAGCCAAGCCGAAGCCTTGGGCGTCACGCGCGACAAACTGCACGAAATGCTCGACCTGGTAGCCCCCGAAACCATGCAGTAGCCATCTGCAAGAAAGGCTATACCATGCAAAACTTACTTGAACTCAAAGGCATCTCACGCGCTGTAAGCGACCGCTTTTCACTACGCGATGTCACGCTCGCCGTGGAGCCCGGCCAGATTGTTGGCTTTGTGGGCGCAAACGGCGCCGGCAAGACAACGACCATTCGCGCCGCTCTCGGGCTTATAAAGCTCGATGCCGGCGAGGTGCACCTGTTTGGGCAGCACTGCGGCGCCGACGCGCCCGGTGAAGCGCAGCGTTGTCTGCGCACTCGTGTCGGCCTCGTGCTGGACACATGCCCCTTCCCTTCCACACTCAAGGTGACCGAAGTTGAGGCACTCGTAAGCCCGGCGTACCCCACCTGGAGCCACGACACCTTCGCCAGCCTCATCGACCGATTTGGCTTGGATCCCAAGGCGAAGGTCAAGAACCTCTCCCGCGGCATGGGCATGAAGCTGCAGCTTGCCTGTGCGCTCAGTCACAAGGCCAAGCTGCTCGTTTTGGACGAAGCCACCGCGGGTCTTGATCCCATGGCACGCGAGGAGCTGCTCGATGAGCTGCTTGCCTTTGTCGCCGACGGCCAGCGCAGCGTGCTGCTCTCGAGCCACATTACGTCCGACCTCGATCGCGCTGCCGACCGCATCATTTGCATCGATAACGGCTCGATTGTGTTTGACCTGCCGCGCGAGGACATTACCGACCGCGCCGGCATCGCCCACTGTACCCAAGCGCAGGCCGCCGAGCTTATGGCTTGCGTCGAAGGCGCCCGTGCCGCCCACCACGCTTATAGCGTGGACGTGCTCGTGCCCAACCGTCGCGAAACGCTCGAGGCCTTCCCCGAGATTCCCTGCGATCGGGCAACCATTGACGATTATCTACGCCTCACGCTGAAAGGGGCTTCGAAATGAAACGCGCCTTTATGTCCGAGCTCGCCATCGTTCGCACGCTTGTCCCAAGCATAGCGGGCGTCGGCCTGTTCATATTCGTTGTGCTGACCCTCGCCAACACGTCAGGTGGCGACTCCGGCATGAGTGCCGGCGCCTGCGCGCTCAGCGCCATGTCGCCTATCATGGTCATGAGCTCGCTGGCAGGCTTCGACAATCAAAACGGATGGGAGCGCTATAGGGCAACGCTGCCCCTCACGCGCAAAGACATTATTTGCGCACGCTACCTGAGCATCGTTGTCTTCTCGGCCGTCATGACGTGCGCCGCCACGCTTTTGAGTATCGTCGCCATCCCGCTCTTCAACAGCGCGGGCATTCCTTCGACCGGACAGACGGTCTTTGAAATCGCAATCGCCTCGGCAGCATCGATGCTCATCTCCCTCATGATGGTGTTTTTGGCGCAGCCGCTGTTCTTTCGATTTGGACACATGGAGGCGCTGCGCCTATCCGTTGGCCTGTTTGCCCTGCTCGGATGCCTTGCCATGGCCACGTTGAGCTCATCCAACCCCATCAGCAACTGGCTTATGTCGATTGCCGGGGCGAATCCCGATCCCACCGTCCTTGGCTGTCTGTGTGCAGGAACTGCAGTACTGGCGCTCGCACTATGTGTAATCAGCTGCACTGTCAGCACCAAGGTTTATCGAGTACGCGATCTGTAGCCACGCGTGTCTCAATCTACGAAGGACGCGATCGCCGCCCCTCCCCGCAAATCCGTGACAAACGGCATATCCCGGCACGCCCGTGACGTTTTACAATATAAACGTCACGGGCCTCGGCTCAGTCTCGATCATCCAAGGGGATGTCTTTTTGGTCATTGTTCTTTAGGGAACGGTCAATCGCATAGAACCACGAAAACGGCCGTCCAACGGCCGTGGTTTGTTGCGCCGTTCCGCCTCCGTCATCTGCCATTTTTGCACCTGATAGGAAAGAACAATGCAAACCCAGGAATCTCAATCCTTCCCAAAAGCAACTAGCTTCGGCGCGACACTCGTACGCTCTAAGATTATGGGCCCTAATCCCCTCAAGCTCTGCGAAGAGCTGCTTCGCGATGTGCATATCCCCTGCGGCGTCCGCGTCTGCGACCTTGGATCGGGCACCGGTATCACCAGCGCCCTACTCGCCCGCGAATACGGGTTTGACACCTACGCTGTCGATCCGTGGAGCGACCCCGTCGAAAACCGTGCGTTCTTCGATTCGCTCGGTATCTCGCGCGACACGATTCACCCTGTTAAGGCAGACGCCTCGCAGGGGCTGCCGTTTGAGCACGACTATTTTGATGCGGTCGTAAGTATCGACTCGTACAACTACTACGGCCGTGACCCACACTATCTGGGTGAGCGCCTACTCCCCTACGTAAAGCAAGGCGGGATGCTCTACTTAAGCATCCCCGGCATGGTTCGCGACTGCCACGACAACCTGCCCGTTTGCCTGCTCAAATCCTGGACACCCGAGCAGCTCGACTATATGCACGACATAGCCTGGTGGCGCGCCATGATCGAGCCGACCCCCGGCGTCGAGATTGTCTCGATGCAGCCTATGCTCTGCACGGACGAAGCATGGAAAGACTGGCTCGCCTGCGACAACGAGTACGCAGCAGGCGACCGCGCTGCCGTTGAAGCCGGTGCGCTCGAATACCTCAACACCATCGCCATTGTGCTGAGGAAGCTCTAAACATTAGCCGCGCGAGGCCGTAAACAAATGGCCTCGCGCGGCTTCTTCAAAACGAGTTCTGAACAAACGCAAAGCGCAATATGCTACTTGCGCAGCGGCTTGGGCAGTGGAATGCCGGCGGCGATGGCTGCGGCGATGATCATGCAGACGATGCCCTTGAGCGGGAAGCACATGAGCAGCAGGCCCACGACCATAACGGGTTGGCGCATGACGGCACCCATCGTCGAGGCCGTGCAGACGGCGACGCAAAAGACCGGATCGGCGCCGGTGAGGATGGCAAGGCCATAGCCCAGGCTTACGCCCGAGAAGATAACCGGGAAGAAGTGACCGCCACGCCAGCCCATATTGATGAGGGCGGGGGTCAGCATAGCCTTGACAAGACCGGTCGCGATAAGCACGCCGGCGGGAATGGTCAGATAGGTTTCCATGAGCACGTCAGCCTGAGTCTCGCCGGCAAACATGGTGTAGGGCAGGAGCGTGCCACAGATGGCGAGCGCCAGACCGGCCATCATGGCCTTGACGACAGGACGCTCCCCTATTGCATGGGACAGCGCCTCGCTCGCGTGCTCGGAGACAAAGTACAGCCAGCCGCAAACGGTGCCGAGCAACGCCAGCGGAATGAGCCAGGCAAGCTCCAGGTTGCCCACCTCGGCGGACTCGAACCTGGGCATGCCCATGCCGCCGCCCACGAGCTGGCCAAGCAACAGGTAAGTGCCCAGACCGCCGGCAATCGCAATGCCGTAGACCACGGTCTTTTGCGCCTTGGGCAGCTTGATGGTGATCTCGTCGGACGCGGACTCATCGTCGGCATCTTCGCCCTGGCCGTCGGCGCTACCGGCGAGCGGCGCCACAAAGCCAAAGACAGGCGCGGTAAAGAGCGCCGTCAGGGCAGCCTGGGTACCTAGCAGCGTGAGCTCCCTAAACTCGGCGCCAAAGCGACGCATGCGGTCGCCGACCCAGCTGCACAGGCCCGCGATAACGCCGGTCAGGCCGGCCTCCGGTCCAATACTTCCGCCAAACAGCAGCGGCAGCAATGCCGCAAGCGAAAGCTTGCCCAGATTGTCGTACGGGTAGCGCCCATCTTGCTTGACCTTAGCCATCACCTGATTGAGGTTATCGGTCTTGGTGTCTGTCATCTTTTCGTACAGACCGATTAACAGGCCGCCCAGCAGGCAGACAAAAAACGGGTACGGCAGAAAGCCAAACGGGCCGCTGGCGAGCTCGGGCGAAGCGACGCCCAGTGCGTGCGGAATCTCGGTCCATAGATAGTCGATGCCGTGCTCCATCACAAAAAAGAACAGCCAGACCGCGGCACCTGCGAACGCACCGGTCACGGCAACGCTAACTAAAAACAGCGCGCGGTTTGTGGGTTTAGCGAGCTTATCCATCGGGTCCTCCCGCGGTCAAAGTCGACATAGATACGTTTTATTGTAGAGCGAGTGTGGCCCAGACAAGCCAACCGTCTGCGCTGCAAACGGAGCCACCGGGGGCCACAGCGGGACAGGCTCAAGGCTTATCCGTTGATAATTGATGCGATTTCGTACAGATCCTCGGCAAAGTAAATGCCTTGCTGGCGCCGCGGGCTTGATAAGCCCTTATCAATCATGTGTCCGAGCAGCGCCTCGAGGTCGTTGTAGTAACCGTCCAGGTTATACAGGATGCACGGAGCACTCAGGTGCCCCAACGACACCGCGGACATAACGTCGGCAATCTCCTCGAGCGTGCCCGTCCCACCGGGAAAGGCAATGAACGCATCGCCGAGCTCGATCATCTTTGCCTTACGCTCCGCCATATCGCTCGTCACGATGAGGTCGTCGATACCGTCATGTTGAAACTCGGCCTCGATAAAAAAGCTCGGCTCCACACCCGTCACGTGCCCGCCGGCATTAAGCACGCTATCGGCGAGCGCGCCCATCAGGCCCGATTTGGATCCGCCGTACACGAGCGCGTGCCCGTTGGCGCCAATCCAGTTGCCCAGCTCCTGCACCGCAGGCAGAAACGCCGGGTCATTACCGATACTGGCACCCAGATACACGGTGATATTCAAATTCAGTCCCCCTCATCGTGACGCGCGGCGCCCGTTTTAGCGCTGGCGCCGGCGATATTCGCGCACGCGGCGCGACAGATCGGCGAGCTCGTCACGATCGAGCTCTTCCAAATGCTCAAGATCATCCATAAAGCGCGCCATAGTGTCCTTTTGATGCATCTTGATAAGCATATTGCAGTAGCTCACCGCCACGCCCGTGAGCATGGCAATGTAAAAAATGCTGATAACGCTTAGGACGACCGTGATGACACGGGCGACCGGCGTTTCGGCCGGAATGTCGCCAAAGCCGATCGTCGATACGGTCTCAAAGCTAAACCAAAGGCCATCGCCAAACGTAAGAGTTGTTGGCTCAGAGAGCCAAACAGCCATTGAACACAGAAGATAAAAGACGAGAAAAAGGCCCGTGATGCGCACGAAACCGGCTTGACGCAACACATCGGCCAGCGTCCTCAGCTTTTTCATCGAGACCCCCTTTTTTCAGGACAAGCAATCGCTTTTGGTCGGTATTGTCCCACGCCTCCCCCGCAAACGGAACCAGCCATCGAGAATGCCCCTAGACGACGAGTTGCGAGGGACAATCCTTCCACAACAAAAAGTGCGTTTCAATCTGCGACAAATAGGATGTTCCCGTCGGCCTCGCAGCCTGAACTAGTATCTTGATATAGACATACCACCCACCGCCGTGCACGCAGCACGCGGAAAGAAAGGAAACCCACGATGTTTAGACCTCTTCGTAGAAAGAAGCGTGCTATCACCGATCAAGAGGCACGAGAGCTGCTTGTTAATTGCAAACGCGGCATTTTTGCCGTCAACGGAGACGACGGCTATCCTTACGCCATTCCCGTTAACTACTACTTTGACCCCGAGCACGACAAAATTTACTTTCATGGAGCCAAGGCGGGGCATAAGGTCGATGCACTCAAACGCAGCGACAAAGTCTGCTTTACCGTCTATGGCAACGATTGGTACAAAGACGACGACTGGGCACCCTATGTTCAAAGCACCGTGGTTTTCGGCCGTTGCCGCCTCGTGAACGATGACCCGGCGTTTGTCGAAGACAAAGTCCAACAGTTTGCCCTCAAGTACTATCCTTCTGCCGAAGAGGTCGAAGAGGAGATCAAGCAAAGTATCAGGGTCGTCCAGCTGTATGAAATTACGGTTGAACACCTTTGCGGCAAGCAAATTCAAGAAAAGTAGCAAACGTGGAAAACGCGCTCGCAACCCTCTGCGCCCTATGCGCCCACGCACGTTGACGACACGGGCGCAAGCCGCAGTACCCGAATCGTGCGACCCCTATACCCCAAAAACGTAACGGTCTAGGCGGTCGCACGCTTCCCTTACGCGCGAAAGCGGCAGCGCCAGATTCACGCGAATGTGGCAGGGGCCATGGAACGGACGTCCATCCTGATACCCCACGCCCACGCGTGCCCCCTCGTCGAGCAACCACTGAATATCGCGGCCATGCTCGCGGCACCACTCGGTGCAGTCCAGAAACACCATGTACGTGCCCTGCGGACGCGAATAGGACACGCCCTCAAAATGCTCGTCCACGTAATCGCAGAAGTACTCGATATTGTCGGCAAGCACCTGGTTGAGTTCGTCCACCCACTCGTAGCCCTGCGGTTGGTAGGCACCGATAAGCGCATGCATCGAAAGGACATTCATCTCGTTGTAATGGGTCTTGTTAGACACAGCGCACATGCGGTCGCGCAGCGTCTCGTTGTAGACAATGTGGTAGCTGCCGACCAGACCCGCCAGGTTAAACGTCTTGCTCGGCGCATAGAGGGCAACCGTGCGCATGCGGGCATCCTCGCTCACCGACTGCGTCGGGATGTGCTTGTGTCCCGGCAGAATGATATCGGACCAAATCTCGTCCGAGATCACCACGCAATCGTGCTTGCGATAAATGTCCATAGCGCACTCGATCTCGTCGCGCTCCCATACGCGGCCGCAGGGATTGTGCGGCGAGCAGAACACTGCGGCATGGATGTGGTTTTGGGCGAGTTTGCGCTCCATGTCCTCAAAGTCCATGCGCCACACGCTCTGGTCGTCGAGCTGAAGCGGGCTGTGGACAATGCGATAGCCCGCGGCCTCGATGGACTTGGTGAAGCCGATGTAGGTGGGGCTGTGGACCAACACCGCATCGCCCGGCTGGACATACGCGCGCAGCGTCGACACGACACCGCCCAGCACGCCGTTTTCGTAGCCGATATGCTCAGGCGCCAGGCCCTCGACGCCATTACGGCAGCTCTGCCATTCGATGATGCGGTCGAAGTACTCGGAACGCGGATTGAAGTAACCAAACATGGGGTGCTGGGCGCGCTGAATGATGTGCTCCTGGACTGTAGGCACCGTGGCGAAGTTCATGTCCGCCACCCACATGGGAATGCGGTCGAAGCCCTCGTCGGGTGCGTTCGGAGCCATACCGGGGATCTCACCCCAAGAGTCAACGGCGATGGAGTCCATGCCGTGGCGGTCGATGATTGAAGTGAAGTCGTATTTCATGCTGAGCCCCCGTGCAGAGCGGAATGATTCGGTAGGCGTTATTGTCCACCAGCGTAGGCGATTTTGGCATGGGGTTTGGCGCTTAATTTGACGGGTGCGGACGAATGGCTGGCTAGTCTCGCACGTCGTTGATGGCGGTTACCGTCAACCTGGCCCCGTCAACCGTAAACGATATGTCGAGTCCGGCGTAAGCCAAGTGGTAAACGCGGTTTGGCTCGTGCTTGCTGCCCGCGCGACGCGGATCTTGGCGAAGAACCTCGACCAGACCGGGGAGCTTTGCGGGCGGGACCATGTCTTGAAGCGCTTGCGGGAACTCAACATCGACCTCTTGCCACGGAGCACCCTCAATCCAGCCGCCGGTCGCATCCGGGTGGCAGTCCGCAAACGGGATGTAGGGCTTAATGTCGCAGATGGGCGTGCCGTCACGCAGGTCGGCCCCCAGTACATGGATGATGGGGCCGTCGTCGGTGCGCTCAACGCGGCTGAGCTTGACGCAGGTAAGACCGATGGGATTGGGGCGAAACGGACTCCGCGTCGCAAACACGCCCACGCGCTCGGCTCCGCCCAGACGCGGCGGGCGCACAGTCTTCGACCACTTGACGTTGGTGCCGGACCTGTCCTGCGTCTTGGCATCGGCAGCTATATCCTTAGCCGCGCCGCCGGGCGTTCCGTTTTCGAAGCGCCACAGCAGCCATAGGTGAGAGAAGGAGTCCAGACCCTCAACTGCTGCGTTGGAGGCAAATTCCGGCTCAAAGACGATGCGTCCCTGCAGGTGGGGCGCCAAAAAGCTGTTGCGCGGAATGCCGAACTTCTGCGGCAGGTCGGTATGTATGTGTGCGATAGGTTCCATGCCGGTCATTGTACGGCATGGAGGTGTGGGGTGCGGCGCGCAATTCTTCGCCGCGGTCTCCCTTCGTGCAACCAACGGTTGCTTGGAAGGGCGCCGGCCGCCGCGTATGCTTAAGCCATCAACCAGCAGAAAGGAGTCGCTATGGCCTTTGCAGAAAAGCTCATTGCCATTCGCCGCGCCCATCACCTTACCCAAGAGCAGCTCGCCGCCAAGCTCTTCGTCACACGCCAAGCCGTCAGCCGTTGGGAACGCGGCGAAGTCACCCCGGGCATCGACATGATGAAGCTCATTGCCGCCGTAACCGGAGAACCGCTGTCCCACCTGCTCGAAATGCCCGAGCACTATTGCCAGAGCTGCGGCATGATACTCACACCCGACGACTGCGGCACCGATGCTGTGGGCGCCACAACCGACCATTACTGCAAGTGGTGCTACGACCACGGCCAGTACGCTTACGACACCACCATGGAGGCGATGATCGAGGATTGTGCCCCGCGGCTGGCGCAAAACACCGGCATGTCGCTCGACGAAGCCGTCTCGCTCATGGGCGCCGTCCTGCCGCAACTGGAGCGCTGGCGCTCCGTGCAGGAAAACGAGGAGCGCTACGGTGCCGAGGCGCGGGCGCGCTATGGCGACGAGGCGATCGACGCAGCAAACGAAGCACTGCTGGACATGGACCCCGAGACATGGAACGACATGAAGGAACTTGAACGCGCTATTCTGGGTCAGCTTTCGATTGCCATGGGCGACGGCCATGCGGATGGAAGCGAGGCCCGCAAACTTGTCGCGATGCACCGTCGATGGATTGGCCTTAACTGGGGGCACAAGCCCCAAGACGAAGCATACCTGGGCCTCGCCCACGGCTATCTTGCTGACCAGCGCTTTATCGACTACTACGACAAGCCCTGCGGCACCGGAGCCACGGCGTTTCTGGTACAGGCCATCGAGTCGTCGTCAGCTCATGCATAAACCGCGGCGGCTTTGGGTATTTCAATCAAAACCTCAACCGATTGGAGACCTATGGCTACTAATCATGAGCTCACGCTGTACGTTATGACCGGCTGCCCGTATTGCATGAAGGTCAAGCGCTTTTTGGCGGATAACAGCGTGACCGTTCCCGAGCGCAATATCTCGACCGATACCGAAGCCGAGCAGACGCTCATCGCCGCCGGCGGAAAACGCCAGGTTCCCTGTCTGTTCATCGACGGCAAACCACTCTACGAATCGAGCGACATCATCGCATGGGTACAGGAGAACCTGCTCTAGCGTGCGAGTACTCATTGGGGACGTTCTTAAATGAGTGGGTAGGGCTTCGGTTTCTCAAATATATAGAACATATGTTTGCTCTCTGTGTTATACTCATCCCAAGGCATGAGACTGGTCGAGAGCTCCTGCGGAGGTCCCCAATGACACGCTGGAGCGAGCTCGGTAAGTAAGATCGGTGGTTACCGCACTCGCCCATCTCAGACAGGCTGCGCTCCTGTTCGCCGTCGCCATCAAAGAACGGCACTCACAATCAGACTGTTTCTTTTCCGTGAGTCACACAGGAGCGCATCGCTATGGCAAAAAAGATACCAACCCTTTCACCCGACATTATTTCAAACACCTGCTCGGATATCAGCAGGATTGTCGAGGCCAAACACCTCGGCCAGAAAGGCACTGACCATGAGGCCTCTTCGGAAGGGGCTCTGCTCATCGGGCGCCGTCTCGAGCAAGAGATTGCCGGATACCCCATTTCCAATCTAAATGGCCTACTCTCGCCCATCGCTTGCCACCTCAAGCAGCACTTTAGCCCAAGCCTGGGCCCGACCTATCTCAAGCGTTGCATAAAGCTCGCACGAACTGTTCCGGAAGACATGAGTTTTCGACCGGAGCTTGATCTAGAACACTATCAGTCGCTCGCTCGCATCGCCGACAAAGATCTGCGCTTGGATCTGATGAACGTTGCCGCTGATAACCGTTGGAGCGCATCGCGCATCGATCGTCATGCCCGCTATCGAAGTCCGCAGGACGTTTTGGATGCTTGGGAGCGCCGTGTGCTTGAATCAAATCAAGAAGTACGGCGCTTCGCCCGCGCCTACACAGATGCCTGTGGAATCATTTCACTCGATGAACTTATTGAGCTCTACAACTCCTGTGCCCCCAATCCAGTCTCGAGATTTGAGATAAATGAAACTATTTGGCAAATCAGGAACGAATCGGGGCAAATCGACAATCCCTGCGTCATATCCAGAGATGGAAAACTCTATCTCATAGCGCCTGAGCTCGATGACGCTGTCGATGAAGCCCCTTATTACTACGATGACTACGGATACTCCTATCGAAAATATGAACGACGCAGCGAATACACCGGTGAGATGCGCGCGCTGCGCGAACGGCGCGTTGGCATCAGAGTGGCAGCCATCTTCGCCGGTCACGAACGTCTCCCAATCAAAAGGCTCAGTTATGACGAAGTCATCTGCGGGCATATAAAGTGCAGTCGATCTGTCGAACGACTCAAGCAGTACGTCCTGAGAGACCCTGAGATTAAGGCATCCGATCTCCATGCAAGAGAAGATGAGTTCGATTTCATCATGACAAAGCTTTTGCGTTCCGTTGGACTCAACGGTATGCCGACAGCACAGCAAATTACCGAAGACGCAGCTTTCTTATTGATTGTCGTACGTCCCGAGTTTTACGAACGCAAGAAAACAGCCGAAGTCTCCAAGCTCCTCTCGATAATCTATGAAAACGCTCCCCTCTGGGAGTTCAACGGACGTTCACATACCGAACTAAAAAGCGAAGGAGTAGTGGAGCCTCCGATGTCGGCTTTACATCGAAAAGTCCAATCAAAACAAGTCGCTTAAGCCTATTAACTGCTTGCATTTTTGTTTACAAAACTGTATACAAAAAGAGAGGCCCTTATGGAGCTCATCGCAATCCACCCCCACGCCCTCAAACACGGGCTGACGGAGACGGATATCACCTGCGCCTGGAACTCCGCTTTTGCATGGTTCAGGCGTGATCTTGAAAACGGAGGTATCGATTACGTTCTCGTTGGACTTGATGGAAGAAGCCGTCTCATGGAGCTCATCGCTCGATATTGCTCCAATCGAGATGGCTATATCATTTACCACGCCCTTGTCCCTCCTACGCACAAGGTGCTCAGGGAAATCGGGATCGATCGATAGGAGGCGCTATGGACGCTAAGCAACTCGAAAAGATGATCGGATTTGCCCCCGGAGAGTTGGAGAAAGCCGCGGAGGCATACGAAAAAGATGAGTGGCCGAAGGGTCGCACCATCAAGCTGGGAAGGCCGTCGATCTCTGATGAGCCAAGCGTTGTTTTATCGGCACGTGTGGGTGAATCGGTTCTTGAAGCGTTTGACGAGAAGGCAAAGCGCCATGGGCAAACACGCACAGAGCGACTCAGAGAACTCATTACCCTTGACGCAATGATTGCCTAGTCCCCCACCGAATCCAAACATGTACGCCAGCATCCAAAGTCGACATTTTTCGATATCTTTGGATGCTGACGTACAGCTTTTGCAACATAGTCATTGGGGACGTTCTTAAATGACTAGCCGTTAAAGAACGTCCCCAATGACTAGCTAACCGTGGAAGCGGGCTATGGGCGCAAGTGGCTGCTCGCGAAAGACGCGCTCGACGGCGGCACGGTATTCGTCGACCTTTTTAGTCTTGCGTACGAGTTTGTGAACGGTAGCAGGATCGGCGAAGGCGCATTTAGCGTAGAACCACCACTCCTTCATGCGAAAGACCGCGTTGCCGCCAATCTCTTCTGCATATGCCGCAAACAGCGTGTCGTGGAAGCGCTGCAGTTCGGCTGCCGTGGCAGCAGGGCCGCCCTTGACCATGCGAGCCAGCGCGGGGTTCGCAAGCAAGCCACGCCCCAGCATCACATGGCGTGTACCGGGATAGGCCTCCACCAGCGCCTCCATGTCCTCAAGATCAAAAATATCGCCGTTGTATGCCACCGGAAACGGTGCCCGCTCCAACGTCTCGCCATAAAACCCTTTGCGCGGCGAGCCCGTATAGCGATCCTTCTGTACGCGCGGATGCACGATCAACTCTGCCAGCGGCATGCGACAGTACAGGTCGAGCACGCGCTCGTATTCGTCGTCGCTCTCCAGCCCCAGCCTGGTTTTTACCGACACCGGCAAGGGCGATCGCTCGCACACATCAAGCAAGAACACCTCGAGCCCATCGAGGTTGCGCAAGAAGCCCGATCCTTTACCCTTGGCAACAACCGTACCCGAGGGGCAGCCAAGGTTGAGATTAACCTCGCGGTAGCCCATGTCGGCGAGCACGCGCGCCGCCCACACAAACTCATCCGCGTTCTTGGACATCAGCTGAGGCGCCACGTTAAGCCCTTGGTTGTTAGCCGGATCGATTTCCTTAAACGCCTTGCCGCCAAAGCGGTTGCCCACCCGCGGCGGCGGCAAAAACGGCGTGTAATAGCAGTCGAGCGCACCGAAGCACTCCGCATGCACGCGACGGAACACATGCCCGGTAATCCCCTCCATGGGGGCCAACGATAGAATCATCAACATCTACTCTCAAATCAATGCGGCAAAGGAACCGCCCCTTTGTCACATGCATTATGCCTTGTCCCCGAGGCGGCCCACAAGGCGGAGGCGGCTACTTGATGTCAGCCAGCCCTCCGACCATCCCTGTGCAACGAAGGTGAATGGCGCCCGCAAACAGCAAGCAGGGCCGCCCCACAGCAGCTCCCTCACTCGCCACTTTTTCCTTGTCCAAAAGAGGACGTTCGCGATCAATCGATCACCAACAGCACGCTGCTGACCGCCATGTCTGAACAAATCAGCATCAAGACGGAGGACGAATCTATCAAGTCGTACTACACCTTTGACACCGAGCCCAAAGAAGAGTTCGACAAGTACACCCATCCGGAAATTAGCCTCATGCTCTCCGCAAAGGAGGACTAGCAACTTACGCTCTAATTGACGCTCGCAAACGCCGTCTATATCTCAAGGTTTAATACTTTTCCCGAGAAGTGAACGGCTATATTTGGACCCCCGAAGCATCGACATTTTTAGACGCCAAACCCGCAGGATTTGGCTGGCAAAACCGCAGGAAACCGCCTTCAATAAGTGTCGATGCTTCGGGGGTCCAATTTGACTCGTTCACTTCTCGGGAAAAGTATTAGACCTCGATTTACATGTCACTCAATGTGACAAAGGGACAGTCCCTTTGTCACATTATTCGGAGCGCAGGGCTTCCACGGGGTCTTTCTTGGATGCACTGCGGGCCGGCAGCAGGCCGGCAACGACCGTCAGCAGCACCGAAATTGCAATGAGCGCCAGCGCATCCTGCACGGGCAAGCTCATCAGATTGGGTACCTGTTTGGCAGCAAGCGCCCAGGCATTAACCGGAAAACTCACGGCCACCACAACGACAATGGCAAAGACACCGGCAATGAGGCCCTCGATAAAGGTCTCGGCGTTGAATACGTTGGCCACGTTGCGCTTCGACGCGCCGATCGCGCGCAGGATGCCAATCTCCTTTTTGCGCTCCAGCACGCTGATGTAGGTGATGATGCCGATCATGATGGAGCTCACGACCAGGCTGATGCTCACGAACGCGATGAGCACCAAGCTGATGGTATTCACGATATCAGTCACCGAGCCCATGATGATGCCCATGTAGTCGGTGTACGAGATTGCCTGCTCGTCGTGGCCGGCGGCTTTGACCTGCTTGTTGTACGCATCGATATGGTCGAGTACGCGCTCCTTGGCCTCAAAGTCACGCGGGAAAATCTTGACCGAGATGGGATCCGCTTCATCCGCGTAGCCCAACGTGGTCAGATTGTTGTCGTAGGTGAGCTTCGACGCCTTGGCATAGCTCATCATGAGCGAGCTCAGGTCCTCGGCGTCCATGTTGAAGTGGATGGCACGAGCAAAGGCGCTCGCATCCACGCGCATGGCGCTCGCCAGGTTGGCAAAACTCGAAGACATCTGCGTCACCATCTGGTCCATGAGCCCTGCCGCGCCGGCCTTAAGCTGGGTCGACACGGTCGTTGCCACCTGCTCGCTGATCGCCTTCATCACCTGATCCATAGCCTGCTGCAGATACGGAGCCAACTGCTTTTGGACATAGTCGGTCATCGCCTGTTGCAGGCGCTCGGCCAGGGCATCGCCGCCGAGCGCCTTGAGCTGCGCCAGGCACTGCTGCGCCACAACATCGTTCTCGAGATACGCCGAGAATGCGGCAGCAAGCTTTGACGCGTCTTTGAGATCTTCGGGTGACAGCGCCCTAAACTGATCAGACTGCAAAAAGCCCTCAAATAGTTGGTTGGCAAGCGTTCCCACCTGTTGCATTTGCTCGGGCGTGAGCTCCAGACCGTCAAAGATGCCCGAGAAATCGGGGGTCGGCGCTTTGGCCATGATGTCGCTTAAGTCGATGTCTTTGCCAACGCCCGAAAGGTCAATATCCAGGCCCGACAAATCGATGCCCGAAAGATCCATGCCACCGGCAGCACCCGAGAGTGCAGACGCATCGAACGAGAACGCGCTCTTGAGCGCCGCCTCGTCCACACTGAACATACTGCCCAGATCCACGCCTTGCTTGGCCTCGCCTTGCAGTTCGTCGAAGGTTTTGCCCGTAAAGACATCCGTCTCGGGGTGGGCAAGTTGCTCTTGCACGATCTGCGAATCGGCGGCGCGCTCCATAAGCTGGCGAGTCAACGCATGCGTATAGGCAATGCCCGGAGACAACGCGCTCGCATTGGCCGTCTCGTTAGGTCGCACCACGCCCACAATGTGCACGTCAATACCGTCGGCAACCTTGGCCGTCATAAAGTCGGCGTCGCCAGACATGTCAGTCCACATGCCGGTCTCTTCGTTTTTGCGATAAGCATCGGCCGGCGACAACACCTTAAACGTCGTGGACAGCGCATCGTCGTAAGTAAAGTCGGCGCCGCTCTCAGGCGTCTCAATCTTACCGTCGGCGGCCATGGCACTGTTCACCAGGTCGTTGAGCTCATCGATATCCAGCGCACCGATGCTGTAAAGCGTATAGTCGCCCACCGTTCCACGGCTCGAAAGCACCATTACGGCTTCGTGAGCAGACGTAGGCCAATGGCCGGCGACGACATCGTACTGGCTGTCGAGCAGACTCTGATCGTCGATCATCTCGTTAAAGACCGAGGTCCCCATGGATTCCATGCTCACCGTTGCCGCCGAGCTCGCACCACCGCTCATGGCCTCGGTCATAGCGTTGGGCACCAGCCGGACAGGCTTCTCATCGCCCTTGCCGGCACGATAGACAACCGGCGTCACGCCGTAACCGTACTGGATGGCATTGACCTCTTTGTCGATACCGTCGCCGCCGGCATCGAGCCATGCCTTAAAGCTCGTCATGTCGTTGGACTTAACACTTGCAAACATATCCTTTACGGCCGTGACCACAGGGATCTTATTGGTTCCCTGAGCCTTGCCGTCGGTGCCGTCGTCGGACGAACCCTCGTTCTTAGACATATCGTCATCCGTGGCCCCCTGTTCGCCCATCATGGACGACAGGTCGTAATCCTGCTTGGAAATGGTAAGCGGGTAGCTCGAAAGCGTATCCTCCTCGACCTTTTTGATGTAGCCGTTTACGCCATTGGACAGCGCCAAAATCGCCGCGATGCCAATAATGCCAATCGAGCCCGCAAAGGCCGTCATGGCCGTACGGCCCTTCTTGGTCATAAGGTTTCGGGCAGAAAGCCCCAGCGCCGTCACAAAGCTCATCGAGGTTTTGCGCGTAGGCTTGGCCTCGCGGCGCGTGGCGTCAGCGACATCGAAAGGATCAGAATCGTCGGTAATCTTGCCGTCCGCCAGGTTGACGATGCGCGTGGCGTACTCGTACGCCAGATCGGGATTATGCGTGACCATGATAACCAGACGGTCGCGCGCGACGTCCTTGAGCAAGTCCATGACCTGCACGGACGTTGTGGAATCCAAGGCGCCAGTCGGCTCGTCTGCCAGCACAATCTCGGGATCATTAATCAGGGCGCGGGCGATGGCCACGCGCTGCATCTGCCCACCCGAAAGCTGACTCGGGCGCTTGTTCACGTGCTCGCCCAGACCAACGGCCTCGAGCGCCTTGCGCGCACGCTGGCGGCGCTCGGCGTGCCCCACGCCCGTGAGCGCAAGCGCCAGCTCCACGTTTTCCAAAATGGTCTGATGCGGAATGAGGTTATAGCTTTGGAACACAAAGCCGATGCGGTTGTTGCGATAGGCATCCCAATCGCGATCGTGGAAGTCCTTGGTCGAAATACCGTCGATCAGCAGGTCACCCGAGTCAAAGTGGTCGAGTCCGCCGATAACGTTGAGCATCGTGGTCTTACCCGAACCCGAGGGCCCCAGAATGGCCACGAACTCGTTATCCCGAAAAGACAGGCTCACGCTGTCGAGCGCCACCTGCGTAAACGACTGCGTAACGTACCTTTTGCAAATTCCTTTGAGCTCCAGCATGGACGGCAACCTCTCCTGCGCAGGCACCTTGCCCGCTCTCCCCCGCCGTTCGTATTCGACGCGTTTGTCCTACTCTATCCCCTTTTTTTACCGGCGCCAGTGAGGAATGTAACAAACCGCGCCAAAAAACGAACGGGACGGCACTCCGTGTGGCGCACCATCCCGCGCATACCGTCGATAATGTGACAAAGGAACTGTCACTTTGTCACATCTGCCCAACCCTTATTGGGGCACCCGATTCCCTATTGGATGATAAAGGACGGATGATACGGACACTTTTCGCCCATGCACACTGTATTGACCGCATAGCTATCGCAGGTTGGCGTCTTCTCCCATGCTTTAAGCTGTGGTCCGCCGAGCGCGTTAAAAAACGAAACGGCCTCACGAATCGCCACGCGCGCATCTCGCTTGCAGCACCGTGGGCTTCCCGAGCGCGCGATGGCGGCAAGCAGCTCCGAAACCATAAGCTGCCCCTCCTGCCAGCCTTCACTGCGCAGCGGCGCATTGCCGCGCACGATTGCATATGCCATGCCCGCAGACGCAGCTGCCCCGCACATGCCCCAGCGGGCACACGTCGCCCCCGGCACGCAATCCGAACGAGACATCAAATCGGCAAGATCGTCTTTGAGCATCGCATCTCGCTCCCCAGATGCTTCGGCGTTGCGCCAGCACGCAAGCAGCACCGCGCCCACAATAAAATGGTGGATGGGGCCAAAAGCCACGCAGCGCTCATCTGCCATAACCTCTTCCAAAAGAGCCGCGGGCGCCACCGACGTACTGGCCATGAGCATCTCAACAATCCAGCCTGTTTGTTCGTCTTTTGCCATGCGGCATCCTCCTCTAAAACAAATTGTGCGCACACTCCATTATGGCCTTCTTCTGCCCGGCGCGCTCAATGCGAAACAACCTGCTTCGCTCGTGCCGCCAACAAGCCCTGCTAGTTCTCGTCGCAAACCAGACCTGCTCAGGAGCAACACCAGAGGCGATGGCAAGCACGATGGACAGTGGCAACACCACGACGGCAGCCCTTTTCGAAAAAGAAGGCCCCGCGCAATCGCGCGAGGCCTCCCCATTCATGGAACTATGATCAAAGCAGCCCAAAAAGCTTACTCCCACTCAACGGTGCCGACGGGCTTGGGCGTGAGGTCGTAGCACACACGGCAGATGCCGGGAACCTCGGCTGTGACGCGAGCGGTAATACGCTTGAGCAGTGCCCAGTCGAGCTCAGGCACCTCGGCGGTCATCACGTCGACGGTGTTGATGCAGCGGATGATGCAGGGCCAGTCGTAGGCGCGCTTGCCCTCGCGCACGCCGGTGGCACGGAAGTCGGGCACCACGGCGAAGTACTGCCAGATGGTCAGACCTGCCTTGTCGATCTCCTCGCGCACGATGGCGTCGGCTTCGCGCAGCGCCTCAAGACGGTCGCGGGTAATGGCACCAAGGCAGCGGACGCCCAGGCCGGGACCGGGGAACGGCTGACGCTCGACCATGTTCTCGGGCAGACCGAGCTCGCGGCCCACGACGCGTACCTCGTCCTTGTACAGCAGTTTGACGGGCTCGCAAAGCTCAAACTGCAGGTCCTCGGGCAGGCCACCCACGTTGTGGTGGGCCTTCACGCCATCCTGGGACTCCAGGATGTCGGGGTAGATGGTTCCCTGGGCGAGGAAGCTGACCTCGTCGCCAACCTTGCGGGCCTCCTTTTCGGTTCGATGGGAATGCGTCACACGTATGCAAACGCACCGTCATATGACCTCATTATATGCAGAACAAGATGTGTTTCCCATCGCTGCGACAAAGCTTTTTGCAGGGGTGGCAATTTTTCCTACTGTCGAGCTCAGCTAGGCTTCGGTAGCCACCTTGGCAGCATCGCCAATAGACTCTTCCTTTATACGTTCTGCGTAATCGTATGCCATACCCGCAAATTCCAGTCCCGAGTAACAGGAGTACAATTGCTGCTATTGTTGCCAACTGTTGGGAGATGGAAGATGGACTGCGATGGCTACCCTTGCGTTCCCATGCCGTTGATGTGCACCGCCTTTGTGCCGGGGCAGATTGACGCTGCGGTTGCAGGCATTTCCGACCCCGATTCGCGCGCCATTGCCACGGCAGAAGCGCTGTACTTTCGCGGACAGGCCACCCTCGCTGCCAAGACGGCGCGCCCCTATCTTGACGCCACCGACCCCGCACTGCGCTATTCCGCATGCTTTATCTGCGGATACGCCAGTCTGTCGCTCAACCGTATCGCCGATGCCCGCCGGTGCCTTACTGGCATCCTCGATACGCCGGCCGACGAGGAATCGCCTGCCGTCCACGCCGTGCATATCCTGTTCGCCTCGGCCGCGAGCGTCCTGATGCACTTGCCTTCCCCGTATTCCGCCGAAGAGTTTTATCCGCTTGCGGCGCATTTGCCCGAAGGCCTGCGCCTGTTCGCCAGCTACGTGATGGCGCACGCCTTGTATCTGCGCGGCGAATACGGCCGCAGCCTGGGCATGGTGGAAAATGCCCTGATCATGAAACAGGGAAGCTATCCCATCTCGGAACTGTTCCTGCACCTGGCGGCTTCCATGGCATGCATGAGCCTCAAGGACATCGACGCCGCAAAGGCACATTTCGGAGCCGCTTGGGACATTGCGCGCCCCGACGGCCTCATCGAGCTCATTGGCGAGCACCACGGCCTTTTACAGGGGCTCATAGAGGCGTGCCTAAAAGCGCAATACCCTGACGATTTCGCACGCATCATCGAGATTACGTATCGATTCAGCTACGGCTGGCGGCGCATCCACAACCCCGATTCGGGCGAGGACGTGGCCGACGATTTAACGACCACGGAGTTCACCATGGCCATGCTCGCCTGCCGCGGATGGACCAACGCCGAAATCGCACGCCACATGGAAGTATCGCCGGGCACTGTTAAAAACCGCCTATCAGGAGTGTATGCCAAGCTTGGTATCGGAACTCGCGCCGAGCTGGTCGCGCATATGTTGCGTTAGCGACCGGGCTGCCAAGCGCATCGAACGCGTTCCGGAACCCGGCGCTTCGCTCGATCAATTTGGACATTTTGACCCTTGAACGGCACTACCGCCACGGGGCACCTTCTCGCAAAATAGGATTATTTCCTCCGTTATTTGCGGGATGGGAGCCCAAAATGCTTGATCGTCGTTCGCTACTTATCGCCGGAGCATCCTCGCTGGCAGGCATCATGCTGCCTCGCGTGCCGAGCAGCGCAAACGCCTTCATACTGCCATTCGCCCCCACCGAGGCCTATGCCGACGAAGAAGACCCCTTCAAGGTGCTCGTTCTCTCGCGCACCATGTTTGGTGTGGTCGTGGTCGACGTCGCCAACAAGAATATGCCCATCAAGGGAGCCCAGGTCACGCTCGCGTCGCGTTATGCCGCGGGCAAGCAGATCTCCGCCACTACCGACGACGAGGGCACGGCCATCTTTGAGGTCGCGCCGCTTTCGGAAGGCTACGTGGACGAGGCAACGCTTCTCGACGCGTACGACTTTAACGGTGGCATCTCCATCAGCATGGCGGGCTACCGTGATGTCGAGATCCCCCTCACGCGCATCCAGGGCGGCACCGCCATTACCGCGCCCACACGTCCGCTTTCCGACGGTGAGCCGTACTTTCGCCAGCTTACGTTCGACGAGTGGGACATCCAGTACGCCGACGCCACGTTCATGGCACTGCCGAAGGACGACGCCGGAAACGACCAACCCGACACGCACGCCTTTACCGTGCAGGCACATCTGCCACAGGGTGGACAGGCAACGCTGTGCATCAACAAGGTAATGCCCGCCACGAGCAGCTCATCCGAAACCGTCACGCAAATTGGCCAAGTCAAGGCCAGTGCATCGGGTTCGGATAATCTGGCAACGTTCACACTCGAAGACACGTTCCTCGATGCAGCTTCGGGCCTTCTGGAGGAAGGATGCAAGCTGCGCTTTGTCCTCGACTATCAGGGCAAGACCTATACACTCTCCTCCCCCATGGCCGTTGTCACCGCGCCGGCCGCAAAGGCAGAATCGGGCTCGACCACTATCGTCCCCACCACCATGGACCAAGAGATTACTCCGTTTGATTTCCCGGCGGCGTTTCCCGGCATCGGCGGCAATAAGTTCACGTGCTGGATGCCCTCGTTCCCCATTTTGTTCGATTTCTCTTTTGCCGGATACGTGCTGTTTGGCGGAGGATACAAACCGGTCGGCTACATGAACGATTCAGGCAATCCGGATCCGGAGTACTGGAAGAAGTCACCGCGCGAGTCGGGCGCCAAGCAGGCAAACCGCTACCTCGACGAGATGGAGGGGAAGTGGAATCAGTACAAAAGTATGAGTGCCGGTTCGGGCACCGATCCAAGGAACACTAAGCTGCTTCGTCACCACTGCACGCCGCGTTTTACGATGGATATCGCCACACAGCTGTACGGATCGCTCGCCTACGACTGGGTGGGCAAAACCTGGGGTGACAACAACGACCCCGCATTTGGCAATATTAAGGCCCTCTTCCAGGTAAGAACCGACCTCAATTGGACCGAGCAGTTTACCCTAGGACCGGTGCCGTTTTTCCTAAACGTCAACCCCTGGGTGCTGGCGAAGCTGGCGCTCGCCGTGGGTGCCCACACGCACGGCAGCGGCGCGGCGTTTTTTAAAAACATTTCGCTCGACTATTCAAACACCTCGGGCTCGTTCACCATCCAGATCGGGCTTGCCGTCACCTTTGGCGCCGGCGTTGCAGGCGTCGCTTCGTCTGCCGTGCGCGGCGCCGCATCCCTCACGCTGTTCATTGGGTACGAGAAGGCAGATGGACACCAGCTTCCGCGACTGCGCGTAGGTGCAGACGTCGATGTCGATGTGATACTCCAGTTCGTAATGTTCAAGTGGACCACCAAGGCTTGGTCGGGGTCGTGGCCCACACTCCTCGATTCGTGGAATATGTCGGTGAACAATGGCAACCAGTATGTGCTCCAGCGCTCTGAGCTCGCATTGGGTGGAGATACGCCTTACACGTTGGATGCCCGCTTCGGCACGGCCGGCAACGCCGAGGCAGGCGGCGTGCCGCAATTTATCGCATCGGCCACCATCGTCACCAACGCCGAGCTGCTCGCACGCGCCGAGGTTAAGGCCACTGCCGTAAACGTCGCGCCTGTCGTGCGCGATTGGGATCAAGCGGTCACGCGCATTAAGCTCGAGGCGGATGCAGAAAGCGACGACACGGGACAGATCGAGCATTTCGTCCATACACTGATAGAAAACGCCGCGCCGATGTATGAGTACACCTATATCGGGCAGGCGACGAACGCCGTTGCGGACCCCAACGCCAATTCTGCTGGTGTATCGGAGGACGAGCGTGGCGGCATAAAACCCTCGAGCGACAACGTGCTGTTTGCTGGCGTGCTCAGCGAAGCTCACATGAAGCTGGCAATGATTGCCGGCGTAGAATGTCTGTTCCGTATCGCCTCGGTGCGCTACGGCGACAATGGCCGCTCGCGCCTGGTGGTGCACACAAAGGCAAACGGCACGTGGTCCGCTCCCACTCCCGTGGACTTTCCCCTTGGGTTTGGCGAGGGCGACGTGGAGCGCGACGGCATATTCGATTACGACTTCGACGTGGTGGAATATACGGACGGAAGAGGAAACCAGGACGCCTACGTGCTGCTGATCTCGGGCGAGCGCCCCGCAGGTGACAACACCCTTTTCGATACGGCAAGCACAGCCGGCATACTGTCCGTCGTGCGCCTGCGCATAAGTAATAGCGAAGTTCGCGTGGTGTCGTATACGTCGTGGCGCAGCATCTCGCGCGGCCGCCTTCAGGAGGATGGCTACCATTGTCTGCAGTGCCCGCGTATCACGGTGGGCAAGACGCTCGTCGACGGGCGCCTGTCGGGTGCCTACCTCCACCGCCGCGGAACCACCGCAGAAAAGGCGCTCGGCAGCGAGGCCGAGGTTGCGCTGGAATGCTTTACCTTGTGGTCGGATGATTTGGGCGACAGTCTCACGTTCCGTCAGGTCCTCTGCTTTCCGCAAGCACCGTCGAGTATCGAGCTGGGCAAGCCCGAGAATATCAACGGCAAAATGGTGGTGTCCGTTGCGTACGAGACCGCAGACGGTTGCGGCTGCGCATCGTACGCCGTGATCGGCCAGTCCATTGCGTGCTGGGACGTTATGTCACCAGACGCCACGGTACCTCATGCGGTGCCATGGCCACAACATTCGGGCTTTTTGGCAACCGTCAACGAGCAACTGCAGCATATTACTTGGACGCGAGGCGCATCGGCATTTGCAACGCAGCCCGTGGGTGCCGCAGGCTGTGGCCCGGCATCGTTTAGCGTAAGCAACAACGGCAGGTGCGTGCTCTATGTAGAGAACACCGATGGCAAGGTGGGACAAACCTACGACGAAGAAGGCAACCCGGTAGCAGTGATGGGCAAGCACTTCCGCATCTTCGCCAGCACCTTGGCAGGCGATCTGTTCACGGAGCCGTTCGTGATGTGCGAGCTGGACCATCCCGTCGATCAGATAACGACATTTTTGACGTCGGGAGGCATGCTCTCCGCACTCGCCACGCACATTGTGAGCGCGGAGAAGAGCGAGGCAGAGCTGCACGGCATCGAAGTGCCCTTGGTGGCGTGTGCCACTCCGACGGGCGCGGTCGCTACCTCGGGCGCGGTGGTACCCGGAGCAGCAAGCGAATCCTTCATGGTCACGGTGCGAAACGACGGCAACACCTTGCTGACCGCCGGCACGATCGATCTGTACCGAGAGGGCTCCAGCCAGCCGTTCTCCAGCGCATCCATCGGATTCGGACTGAACGCACGCATGGTTTCGATCTACGATCCAGAGCTTGCCGAGGATGCTTCGGCCCAAGACATGGCACACGTGAAGTACGCGCTCGAGACGCTGGGCGCACGTTTTGCAACGCACCCGCTGGTAGCCGACAACGGCAACGCCGTGCTGGCACCGGGTTGCACGGCACAGTTCCGCATGAGCTTCGCCATCCCCGAGAGCTGGAGCGACGATGTGGGCAAACGCGTAACGCTGTATGCGAAGGCGCATAACCTGGTGGCGCTCGATCCCGTAACGCTCGAGGAAATTCGGCCGGGTGCAAACTCGGCGCTGGGTGCCGTACTGCACGAGCTTCATGTGCCCGACGCGGCATGCGAACGCTCAGAAGTTCAGGTCGGCGTATGCGACAGCGCGGATACGACGGGGCTTCACGATGCACCGATGACGGTGGACGACGGTGGCGGCTCGAGTGGCGGCGGTACTGACAAAGGCGGCGGCTCCGGCGGAAGCAGCTCCAGCAGCGGCAAGGACCACAACAATAGCAAGCGCCCCGGAAAAGCGGGCGCGCTTGCGGGCACGGGCGATACATGCGCTCCCCTTACGGCAGCCGCTGCAGCACTCGCCGCGGCAGGCGCCGGCCTCGTCGCCTACAGCGCCCGCCGCACGGCGCTCGAAGCCGATACCGCCAATGAGGTCAATTCGGATAGGCCCCGCTAGCTCCTAGTTACTTTTGTGAGAGACGCCGACTCGGCTCATTCGTCATCGCTATGCGGACATTACAACTTCGGTTCGCTATTCAAACTTGCTCGCACAATACCGACTCGGTTTTGTGCGAGTAAACGAAACCTTATCGAACTCCGAACGATTGTTCGATGGATTTCGTGTTGGTTGGAATCGCCCAAGGGCTGGGCTATGCTACCTTGACTATCTATATGACTAAAACGCAGCAAAGGAGCATCGAGAGAGCGAGCATGGCAAAAAACACCGCAAACTATGGTAACGACAGTATTCGTCAGCTCAAGGACGAGGAGCGCGTACGCCTGCGCCCTGCCGTCATCTTTGGCTCGGACGGGCTCGACGGCTGCGCGCATGCCGCCTTCGAGATCCTGTCCAACGCCGTTGACGAGGCGCGCCAGGGCTACGGCAAGCTCATCACCCTTACCGCCTTTCGCGATGGCTCCATTCAGGTGGAGGACAACGGCCGCGGCTGCCCGCTTGACTGGAACCCCTCCGAGAAGCGCTTTAACTGGGAACTCGTCTTTTGCGAGCTTTACGCCGGCGGCAAGTACAACAACAACCAGGGCGGCGACTACGACTTCTCGCTCGGCACCAACGGCCTGGGCTCGTGCGCAACCCAGTACGCCTCCGAGTACATGGACGTCACGGTTTGGCGCGACGGTAACAAGTACTCCCTGCACTTTAAGAAGGGCAAGGTCGTCGGCGCCAAAAAGAAAGCACTCGAGGTTGAGCCCAGCGACGAGGACCGCACCGGCACCACCATCAAGTGGCGCCCCGATCTTGAGGTCTTTACCTCCATCAGCATCCCCCACGATTGGTATCGCGAGACCATGCGCCGCCAGGCCGTGGTCAACGCCAACGTGACCTTCCGGCTGCGCATCGAGGGCGACGACGGCGAGTTTTCCGAAGAGGACTTCTGCTATCCCAAGGGCATCGAGGACTACGTGCTCGAGAAGGTCGGTACCGACTACCTTACCGAGCCCTTCTTTATCGAAGCCGACCGTCGCGGTCGCGATCGCGAGGATCTGCCCGATTACAACGTAAAAATCACTGCTTGCATGTGCTTCTCGCGCACTTTCACGATGCAGGAGTACTACCACAACTCCTCCTGGCTCGAGAACGGCGGCTCACCCGAAAAGGCGGCCCGCAGTGCCCTCACCAGCGCCATCGATGCCTACATTAAGCAACAGGGCAAATACAACAAAAACGAGAGCGGCATTAAGTGGCAGGACGTCCAGGACTGCCTGGTGCTGGTGACCAACTGCTTCTCCACCCAGACGTCCTACGAAAACCAGACCAAGAAGGCCATCAACAACCGCTTTATCCAGCAGGCCATGACGGCATTCTTTAAGGAGCGCCTCTCGACCTACTTGATCGAGAACAAAGATGCCGCCAACAAGATCATGGAGCAGGTGCTCATCAACAAGCGCTCGCGCGAGAATGCCGAGAAGACGCGCCAGAGCATCAAGACCAACCTGCAGCAGAAGACCGACATGGCCAACCGGGTGCAGAAGTTCATCGACTGCCGTTCCAAGGACAAGAGCCGCCGCGAGATCTACATCGTAGAGGGCGACTCGGCAGCAGGCGCCATTCGCACCTCGCGCGATGCCGAGTTCCAGGGCGTTATGCCCGTCCGCGGCAAGATCCTCAACTGCCTAAAGGAGGACTATCCGCGCATCTTTAAGTCCGATATCATCATGGACCTCATGCGCGTGCTGGGCTGCGGCGTGGAGATCAAAGACAAGCGCATCAAGAACCTCGGCGCCTTTGACCTGGACAACCTTAACTGGAACAAGGTCATCATCTGTACGGACGCCGACGTCGACGGTTATCACATCCGCACGCTCGTGCTCACCATGCTCTATCGCCTGGTGCCCACGCTTATCGACGAAGGCTACGTGTATATCGCCGAGTCGCCGCTCTACGAGATCAACTGCAAAGAAAAGACCTACTTTGCCTACACCGAGCTCGAGAAGAACGGCATTCTTAAGGAGATCGGCGACCAGAAGTGCTCCATCAACCGCTCCAAGGGTCTTGGTGAGAACGACCCGGACATGATGTGGCTCACCACCATGAACCCCGAGACGCGTCGTCTGATCAAGGTGGAGTCCGAAGACGTCGCCAAGATGGAGACCATGTTCAACCTTCTGCTGGGCAGCGACGAGGCGGGCCGCAAGCGCCATATCTCGGAGCACGGCAAGGAATACCTGGACCAGCTGGACCTGCAGTAGCAGCAAATCGATAACGACGGCCCATAAGAAGTTCAAGAGGAAATCGTGGCAAAGAAGAAGACGAAGAACCAGCCAAAGAAAAAGCAGGTCAACGCCGAGAACGTCATCGGCCTGCACTCCGAGGTCACCAATCAGCCGATCACGCAGACGCTCGAGGTCAACTACATGCCCTACGCCATGAGCGTCAACGTCTCGCGTGCGTTCCCCGAGATCGACGGTTTTAAGCCCTCGCACCGCAAGCTGCTCTACACCATGTACAAGATGGGCTTGCTCAAAGGTGAGCGCCAGAAGAGCGCCAACATCGTGGGCCAGACCATGAAGCTCAACCCGCACGGCGACGCTGCAATCTACGAGACGATGGTGCGCCTGGCCACCGGCAACGAGGCGCTACTCGCCCCCTTCGTGGAGTCGAAGGGCAACTTTGGCAAGTACTATTCGGGCGACCTGAGCTACGCTGCCTCGCGTTACACCGAGGCCAAGCTCGCCCCCATCAGTGCCGAGATCTTCAAGGACATCGACAAGGACCCGGTCGACTTTGTCGACAGCTACGACGGCGCCATGAAGGAGCCGCGCCTGCTGCCTACCACATTCCCCAACATCCTTGTCTCGGCCAACAAGGGCATCGGCGTCGCCATGGCGTCTGACATCTGCGGCTTCAACCTCAACGAGGTCTGCACCGCCACCATGCACTACCTGCAGGATCCTAACTGCGATCTGCTCGAGTACATGCCCATGCCCGACTTCTCGACCGGCGGTGAGATTATCTACCGCCGCGAGGAGATGGAAAAGATTATCGAGACCGGCCTTGGCAGCTTCCAGATCCGCTCCCGCTGGCGCTGGATTCCCGAAGAGCGCATTATCGAGGTCTACGAGATCCCCTACACCACCAAGACCGATGTCATCATCGATCGCATCGTCAAGCTCTCCAAAGAAGGCAAGGTCAAGGAGATCGCTGACATCCGCGACGAGACCGACCTCTCGGGCCTGCGTATCGCCATCGATCTTAAGCGCGGTGTCGACCCCGACAAGCTCATGGCCAAGCTCTATCGCTCGACTACGCTGCAGGATTCGTTCTCATGCAACTTTAACGTGCTGGTCGACGGCTATCCCCGCGTTATGGGCGTACGCCAGATCCTGCACGAGTGGGTCAAGTGGCGTATTGAGTCCACGCGTCGCCGCATTAACTTTGACTTGGGCAAAAAGTCCGAGCGCCTGCACCTGCTGCACGGCCTCGAAGCGATCTTGCTCGACATCGACAAGGCCATCGCCATCATCCGTGGCACCAAGCTCGAGGCTGAGGTCGTGCCCAACCTTATGAAGGGTTTCGACATCGACGAGACCCAGGCCGAGTTTGTTGCCGAGCTTAAGCTCCGCAACATCAACGAGGAGTACATCCTCAACCGCACCAAGGACATCGCTAAGCTCGAGGGTGAGATTGCCGAGCTAGAGGAGATCCTTTCGAGCGAAGAGAACATCAAGAAGGTCATCAGCGACGAGCTGGCCGCGGTCAACAAAAAGTACGTGATGCCGCGCCGCACGGGCAGGATCGAGCCCCATGAGGTTATCGAGGTAAGCCTGGAGCCCGAGGTCGAGGAATATCCGGTTACCATCATGCTCTCGCGCGATGGCTACCTTAAGAAGATGACGGACCGCGTGCTCAAGAAGGCTGCGACGCTCAAGTACAAAGACGGCGACAAACCCTTTATCGAGTTCCCGTCCTCCAACACCCACGAGCTGCTGGTCTTTACCAACAAGAGCCAGGTGTACAAGTGCAAGGTCGCAGCGTTTGAGGACACCAAGTCGGCCCAGCTGGGCTCGTACTTGCCCACCGACCTCGAGATGGAACCCGACGAGAGTGTCATCTGGGTCATCGACCCTGAGGACTACAAGGCCGACGTGCTGTTTGTCTTTGAGAACGGCCGCGTGGTGCGCGTCGCACTTTCTGGATACGTCACCAAGACCAACCGCAAGCGCCTTAAGAACGCCATCTACGGCGGCAGCAAACTGCTGTATGCTCAGGTACTCAAGGAAGACCACGACATCGCGCTGGTCTCGAGCGACTACCGCCTGATGAACTTCAACACGTCGCTGCTCAAGACCAAGACGACCACCAACACGCAGGGCGTCCAGGCCTTTACCGCCAAGAAGGGTCGCTCGGTCACCACCGTCGGCACGACCGAGGAAATCCTTGGCGCCGGCGTCTCGGCCGAGAAGTTCACCGCGCAGAGTCTCCCCTCTGCCGGTGCCCTCATGAAAGAAAACGACATGCCGAGTTTGTTTGACTAGGACGACGGCAACGAGATCGTTAGACACTTCGCAAAGCGACGAGGCCCGGAACGCAACGGCATTGCGCCCGGGACTCGTCGTTTTTCTTCTCAACTATTTTTTAACGCAGATAAATTGATTTCTGCTTATTTTTCTGCGTAAAACATGTCAGCGCCACTGCTTCGATGCCCTTTGGTCTGTCGTTAGCAAAACTTGCAAAAGTTAGCAAAACTTGCAAAAATTAGCAAAACTTGCAAAGGAGCTACCATGGAGTACAGCAAGAACCCCTTTACCCCAACATTTGGAAGCGTCCCTCCCTTTCTAGCGGGTCGCGAGCATATCCTGCGCGACATCAACCGTGGCTTTATCAACGGCCCGGGAGATCCCAACCTGTCGACTATTATTACGGGAGCAAGGGGAACGGGCAAGACGGCGCTTCTCTCGCTCCTTTCAGAAACGGCGCTTGAACACGGCTGGATCGCAGCAAATGTCTCCGCCATGCCAGGCATGCTCGAAGATATTATCGAGCGAACCAAAGAAGCCGCAGATAGCTATCTCTCACAGCCTCACGCGCGCATAAACGGCGTTCAAATTGGTCCAGTGGGCATCGATTGGACATATGCTCAAGAGGCCCAGGGCAACTGGCGCACACGCATGAATGGTATCTTTAAGCAACTCGAAAAACATGACATCGGACTTCTCATCACCATCGATGAAGTCACCGTCGATCTCGAAGAAATGCTTCAATTTGCCTCTGTTTACCAGCACTTTGTACGCGAAGGTAAAAAAGTTGCCCTACTCATGGCAGGACTGCCCTACAAAGTATCGGCGTTGCTGCGTAACGATTCCGTCTCGTTCCTCAGGCGTTCCCAATATCATCAGTTAGGACGAATCACTGACGTTGAAATTGCAAACGCGTTTCGCAAAACTGTTGAGGCCGGAGGACGTTCAATCACACCAGAAGCGCTCGAGGATGCTGTGAAGGCCGTCGACGGATTCCCCTACATGATGCAGCTCGTCGGATATCGCACATGGGATGTTTCGGAGAACTCGCCCAAAATCAGCGCACCTGATGTCCAGCAGGGTTCTCTGCTTGCCCGTATGGAGCTGCGCGATCGAATTCTCGAAACGACCTATCGGGAGCTTTCCGATAAAGACATTGAGTTTTTGCTCGCGATGCTGCCCGACTCTGGCCCCAGCAGGGTCTCGGAGATAGCCAAACGCATGGGCGTTGCCGGCAACTATGCAAGCCAATATAAACGCCGTCTCCTCGAGGACGGCGTCATCGGAGAGCGCGGGCGTGGTCTCGTTGGCTTTGACATCCCCGCATTCAGGGAGTTCCTGAGTGAGAAGGCCTCCTAGCACGCCGAGATTGTCCGCAAGGGCAACGGCGCAGGGCAATCAACGATTCACCTGGCAAGGACGGCAAGCAGTTCAAATAACACCGATTGCCATGCGCTCTTCTTGTCCTTAGGCGAGCTTGCGGGCGAACTCTCGCACCTCTTCCAACTTGGGCGACGATGCCATGCTGTCGCGCTCGGTCATACCGCTGATGGTGACAATGCCCTGGTTCTCCCACTTGCAGTACGCGCAGGCTGACTTGTACATAGCGATCGCCGCATCATAGGCGCCCTCGCTGTGGCTATCGAGCAAAAGGGCCGTCTTGGTGAACGGGAAGCCCGTAGCACCGAAGGCGTACAGGCGGTCGATGGCAGCCTTCTCCTGCGCAGTGATATCGAACCAGTAGATAGGCGAGGCGAAGACGACCATATCGGCGTCTTGCAGCGACTCGACCACACCGATCATGTCATCCTTCTGCACGCAGGCGCCCTCATGGGTAAAGCAGTACTGGCATCCCAGGCAGCCGGCGATCTTCTTGCTGGCAACGCGAATGACCTCGACCGTATGGCCGCCCTCGCGTGCGGTCTCGGCAAACGCCTCGACCATGGTGTCGGTATTGGCACCCTTGCGCGGGCTGCCACTTAATACACGATATTCATATGGATTCCCTCTTCTTCATGCTGCAGGCGCGCAGTGTGTTTTCTTGTAACCAAAACGAATGGACTTAATCAATCGCCAGCAGGCCATATCTCTTGTTCAAGTTCCCTAAAGAAGCTCAAGACGATTGCGATTGCCTTATACAACGTCGAAAACCAACAAGGGAGCCATGGTTGCGCCGCCTGCCCAGATGGCACGCGGTCAAGATGAGCATTGGGAATCGCGACGACTTGATATCGCTCGCATGCCTCCTTCGGAATAGGCGTCAAGGACAACTACCTGGATAGCGAGCCGGCCGAACAGGCCTTCGGCCATATCGAGGACGGGATCGGAGCGGACGTGATACGACTTCGGGCCCTTTAGGGATGACTGACCTCGACGCCTACGCAACCCACTGAAACGCTCGGAGGGGTCGGGTCAAATTGAAGGGACTGACCCCGGAGAAAATCCGGGACCAGTCCCTTGCAGCTTATTTATTTATTGAGCCGTCTAAGTTTGGGCCGCAGTTCGCATCCGCGCGGTACCGACTTCTTGTGGCAAGCGAAATGAGAGCGCCTAGTTTTATCAGATGCGCTTTCTTTTGCGCGCGCAGATTGCAGCTGCCAATGCAAGCACATCCGTTCCGGTCAGAGCAGCGCCAAGCACTGTTGCCGTATGATCGCCCGTTACCCTCCATAACTTCTGATTGTTGCCGTCTTGACGATTATGTATCTTTACATTACCTTCTGAAACATATGGCGCACCTTGTCCAGGCGGCTGTTTGGACGGCGGGGCTGGATGACCGGCTGACCGACAGCGGCCTGATATCCTTTCAGCTCTGTAAGGCATACGCTCCGCCCGTTGGTGTAAAAGGCCAGATCAGTACGGTATGCCTGTATACAGCGGGCGGGAATCTCGCCAGTAATGACAACTTCATCCTTTTTTACCTGGGCCGTTTCGATGGTGGCACAGTATTTCGGTGCATCATGATAAGCCCTGGAAAGGTATTCCTGGGGCGCATAGAGGATGAAGGAGAGATAAGGTTCCAGCAGCTGCGTCCCCGATTCCTTCAATGCCTGTTCCAATACAATCGGGGCCAATGAGCGGAAGTCCGCCGGCGTGCTGACCGGACTGTAATAAAGCCCGTATTCAAAGCAAATCTTACAGTCCGTTACGTTCCAGCCGAACAAGCCCTGCTCCAGCCCGTAACGGATACCATCCCTGACAGCGTTTTGAAAACTCTGGTTCAAGTATCCCAGCGAAACCCGGCTCTCGTATTGTACACCGGAGCCAAGCGGGAGTGGTGTAACAGACAGTCCGATGGATGCCCAAAACGGGTTGGGCGGCACCTCGATATGGATGGTGTGGCTGGCTGCTTTGAGCGGCCGCTCCATATAAATGACGGTGGGTTCCTTTACCACTGTTTCAAGCTTGTATTTTTCCGACAGCAAAGCGGAAACAACCTCCAACTGCACCCGGCCCAAAAAAGAAAGAATGATCTCATGGGTGATGGAATCCACCTCGCAGCGCAAAAGCGGGTCAGTATCCGCAAGTTGCGTAAGAGCGTCCAGCAGCCGTTCTCTTTGCGCTGCCGTTTTCGGCGCAATCGACGTCCGCAGCATGGGGAGGGGGTCCTCACGCCACCTTTTACGAGGGAGCCGGGTGTTGTCCCCCAATACGTCGTTTAATCCCACGCTGTCGCTGGGAAGAATGACAATTTCGCCCTTGTGGGCGGTGTCTGTCCGAACAATCTCCCCTTTGGATGGAATACGCATCTCTGTGATTTTCAGCTTTTCTCTCCCGGCCAGAGCCACCGTATCCCGCAGGCGCAGCGTTCCGCTGTATAGCCGCAAATAGATGAGCCGCTGGCCACAATCTGTATACTCCACCTTGAAAACGCTGCCGCATAGGGCGTCGCTCCCCTGTTCCCCAATCGGTTGGAACAGCCCTGTCACCGCATCCATCAACGGTTGAATGCCAAGGCCCTTTTTGGCGCTGCCATGATAGACCGGGAACAGGGAGGCGTCTTGAACCCGCCGCTGTTCCTCCTGCGCAAGTTCTTCCCGGCTGATTGGTTCTCCTGCGATATACTTTTCCAATAATTCATCGTTATTTTCAATGACCGCATCCCATGCTTCTATGTCGGTATTTTCCTCCAGGACTATTTCCGGGGACAGCGACACCGTCTGCTTGATGATAATATCGGCGGAGAGCTTATCCCGAACAGACTGATACACGCCTTGCAAATCAACGCCAGTCTGGTCGATCTTGTTGATAAAGATAACGGTGGGAATGTCCATTTTCCGCAGGGCATGGAACAGAATACGGGTCTGGGCCTGCACACCATCTTTAGCGGAGATCACCAAGATGGCCCCATCTAAAACAGCCAAAGAGCGGTACACCTCCGCCAAAAAATCCATGTGGCCGGGCGTATCCACAATGTTGACTTTACATCTGTTCCACTGGAAGGAAGTGACTGCCGCTTGAATGGTAATCCCACGCTGCCGCTCCAAAAGCATGGTGTCCGTCCTCGTTGTCCCTTTTTCGACGCTCCCCGGTTCTGAAATGGCTCCGCTGGCATATAGCAGGCTCTCCGTCAAGGTTGTCTTTCCAGCGTCTACATGGGCAAGAATCCCGATATTGATTATTTTCATGTGATTGTCCTCCCTTTACTGCCCCGAAGGGCATAAAAATCCCCAGCAGTAAAATACTTTTACCACTGGGGATGATAATTGCGGACATACACGTATACAGCATACACCTGTTTGTGAGTGCTGTTTTTGGGGATATGTCAAAATTGATAAGGCAAAAGTATTCTTAAATTGGGTACAAAAAACTAAGCCCCTACAAAAGGGACTATCATAATCCTTTGTTCCCACTATTTGATTATAGTTTTATTTAAGAATACCTTGCCGCATATTTTTTACTCCTTTTCTGGACTTGAATTATTATATCACATCAGTTTTAGGAAAACAAGTATCTAAAAGAAATTTTTCTTCCCCTTATATGTAACAATCATACCGGCTTCCTAACGTTCAGAATGGTTTCTACTGTCTGCTGCGGCTTTTGGTTGGAATTGTCCAGCCAAAAGCCGATCCGTGGTGTTGTCTGCATTTTACTAAATACAAATTCAATGTATACAGAAAGAAATATATAAGGAGTGGGAGGGATTCCGCCGTAGTCGGCATTGTAGGAAAATCCAAAAGTTTAGATTTTCTCAAAATGCTTATCTTTTGGTCTTTGGTTCGGAATAGTGTAGTGCTGGCGGTCTATCTATTGTTTTCGGTTGCTTGCTTCTTTACCGTACATGAGCATTTGCTCAGGGCATCTCGCTTTCAAAGTCTTTTGAATCTGAGCTGGGGCATACATGCGCTTGCTCAGATTTGGTAAAAGGATACGATTGCGCCTTATTCTAATATAGGGTTTATTAAGGCAAATGCAAGTAATAGATGCAATAGCGAAATCATTGCTATTGCATATGGCTCTCTTTCCGCTCCTTTCTTAATTGGGACTTAAATCCTCCTGATAAGCAAGACGTTTTCGCCAAAGCGCTTATAAAAAGACGGCGCTGGGCCCGAGCTCACCTTGCATGCAGACTGAAAGGCAACCACCCAGCCCGGTACTGACGAATACGGGGGGCAACGGCGACAGCTCCTCTGCCAATGCGAATGCAAACAGCACTGGTAACAACAACCGCCACAACAAGGGTAAGAAGCCTGCAAAGGGCGGCTTTCCCATAAGTCATGGAGCTGACTGGGGCTTCGCTTGCGTCCGGATCGATTTGCGCGCGTTCGAACTCCCGCGCGGGCGATGAGGACCTTCGTGAATGCATCCCTGATGGACAGAAGCGACCCGAGCCCCAAGCGGCGCGCTTCGAGCAGCGGAAGTTGAAGCGTAAGCAGAAGCATCGTGGGCATTGACCGGTGCCGACATGGGTCCAGGTGTGAACAGGGCTACGTCCCCTATTCGCACTGTTCACACATACAGCAGCGGGCACGGATTCGGCTGAAACTGCGCCCGCTGTCTGATGCTAAATTAATTTATCAAGCATGTGTTCTATTCCAGCGCAGTAATTAAATACGCTGGTACATAGATACTCCGATCAAGACGGCCGCGTATACGACCGGGAACTTTCGGCAATTGGATACGCGCCTGACCTGGGATATCCAAGCGAACAATTGGCCTAACCCGCGATAGGTCCCAGGCCAGGCGGGTATCCAATCGAAGGGGAAGGGCGCTCCGGTGCGGAGGCAGCGGAGCGCCGGGGGAAAGCCCGGCCGGCCAGGCGGCCCCGTTCGCCCGGCCGGCCAGGCCTCCGGGGTGCGGCGGATCCCCGTGAAAGAGGGGCGCCGCGCCCCGGCAGGCCGGGCCATTAGGCGGACGGCTCCTGCTGCGTGATGCAGTGGATGTTGCCGCCGCCGTAGACGACCTGGTCGGACTGGACGCCCACGCACTTGTAGACGCCCTCGCCCCAGACCTCGTCGTAGATCTCCTGGAGCGTGTCGACGGCCAGCCGGTCGTTCTCGTCGCCGTACTGCGGGACGATGACGCCGTGGTTGGTCACGAGGTAGTTCATGTAGGAGGCGATCAGCGGCTCGTCGGGGACGCGCGGCTCGGCGTTCTCGTCGGCGTCGATGGTGTCGCAGGAGGCCTGGTCCATGTACAGCGGCTTCACGGGCATGCAGAGCTTGTAGACCTTCAGCTTGCGGCCCTTGGCGTCAACCGCGTTGGAGAGGGTCTCGTAGGCGGCGTGGCACTGCTCGTAGAACGGGTACTCGGGGTCGTCGGTCCAGATGCAGACCATGACGCCCGGGGCGATGAAGGTGGCGACGTCGTCGATGTGGCCGTTGGTCTCCTCGGGGTCGATGCCCTCCTTGACCCAGATGACCTTCTCGACGCCGAGGTAGTCCTTGAGGTGCTCGGTCATGTACCCGCGAAGCTCCTCGCTCCAGGGCTCGAACTTCTTGCGGTACTTGGGCCAGATGGACTCGGGGTCCTCCTCCTCGAGCACCGCGGAGCAGGTGCGGCCGGGGGACAGGAGGCACTGGTCGGTGACGACGAGGGTGCCCTCGCCGTCGACGGTGATGGAGCCGCCCTCGAGGATCATGTCGTCGGGACGGTAGCGGCGGCAGCCGGAGAGCTCGGCCATCTTGAGGGCGATCTGCTCGTCCTTGTCCCACGGGAAGTAGAGGCCGTCGATGAGGCCGCCGTAGCCGTTGAAGTGCCAGTGGTTGGCGCGCTTCTCGCCCTTGCCGTTGATGACGTAGGTGGCGCCGGTGTCGCGGAACCAGGCGTCGTCGGTGGTCATCTCGACGACGGTGACGTTCTCGTCGTTCTCGAAGACGGCCTTGCAGTTGGCGTAGTCGACCTGGTTGGCGCACATGTAGACCGGGGTGAACTCGGAGATGGCGCGGGCGATGGCGGCATACTGCCTCTGGGCGGGCTTGGCGCCGTGGGCCCAGGTGTCGGTGCGGTGGGGCCAGCCCATCCACACGCGGTCCTGGGGGGCGAACTCGGCGGGCATGAAGAAGCCGTCGGCCCTAGGGGTGGACTCGGACTCGGTGATCGTACGCATAAGATTTCCTCCAAACCGGACGATCGTCTGCCGCGGGCGGGCTGCCCGCGGCCTAGGACCAAGAGATGGCGGGCGCCCGTCCCCCGGCAGAGGTCGGGGCGCCCGGCGCCGGTTTTCACGGGGTCGCACCGGCGGGCGACGACGTAGCCAGGTGCGCGGAGACAGGGCGCACGAGGGATACGGGAGAGGGGTCGGGGCGGTCGGCGGCTGCCGGAGCTATCGCCTGCACCCGCCCCGGGGAATGGTTGGCGGACCCGTCGCCCGGGCACACCTCCGAGGAGGCCGGGGTGCCCGGAACCGGGTGCCCTAGTTCTCCTCGGCCTCCTCGGCGAGGCGCTGGGCGGCCAGCTCGGGGGTGAGGCCCTTGTACTCGGTCTCGCGGCCCTTGGCGCTGACGACGCGGACGACCTCGCCGATGAGCATGAGCACGATGAAGATGATGATCATCGGGACCTTCTCGCCGATCTCGGCGGCGGAGAACGGCGCCAGCGTCGCGACGATGGCCAGGATCAGCTCGATGCAGGGGATGGCCAGCATGACCTTCATCATCGCGCCCTTGAACGGGAACGTGAAGATGCGCTCGCGGTTGGGGTCGTTCTTGCGGAGGTTGAGGAACGCCGGGAACATCGGGATGTAGGTGAGCAGCAGGAAGACGACGGAGGTGCCGAAGAGCATCCAGAAGACGCCGTTGGAGATGGCGTCGACGGGAACGAGCTGCAGGCAGAGGACCAGGGAGGCGACGACGGCGTTGACCAGGTTGGCGCCGTTGGGCATGTCGTCCTCGGAGATCATCGAGGCGAAGACCTTGGGCATGTTGCCGTGCTCGGCGGCGTAGCGGGCGACGGAGTTGACGCCGAAGGACCAGGCGGCCATGTTGGCGAACAGGGTGATCAGGAAGGCGATGCAGATGACCTTGAAGAGCACGGAATCGCCCACCATGGTCTGGACTGCGAAGATCATGCCGTAGTCGGGGTCGATGGAGTCGGCCGGGATGGCGGCGCCGATGCCGAAGCCAGCGAACAGGTAGATGACGGCAATAGCCACGCCACCGACGACGATAGCCTTGGGGATATCGCGAGCGGGATCGGCCATATCATCGGTCATGGTGCAGATAACCTCGAAGCCCATGAAGTTGAAGATGATGATGGACAGGTAGCCCAGGGCGTTGGTGTTGGTGAGCTCGGGCAGGAAGGTGGCGGCGGACATGTCGCTCGCGAAACCGTTCTCCATGGCATACCAGATGCCCAGGGCGCCGACGATGACGGCAACGGCGACCTTGATCAGGGCGCCACCGTTGAGGACCCACTCGGAGTCGGCCGCCTTGGAGCGGCCCATGAGGTAGACGATCCACACGAAGGCGAGCTCGATGCCCATCTTGGCGATCAGGTTGAACTCGACGCCAAAGACCATGCCCAGGATGTCGGGGAACATGGTCGCCAGCGAGGCGATCCACAGCGGGTAGTTGACCCAGTAGTAGTACGAAATGCGGGCGCCCCACTTGTCGCCCAGGCCATCGCGTACCCAGTCGTAAATGCCGCCCTCGCCGTCATAGGTGGTGCCGAGCTCGGCGACGACCATGCCGTAAGGGAGCAGGAAGGTCAGGATCAGGAAGATCCACCAGAAGAACTGCTGGTTGCCAATGGCAGCAGCAGGAGCGGCGGCCTCGCAAACGAAGACGACGCAGATGATGGTCGAAATGACCGTCAGGAAGGAAAGCTTTTTCTTTCCGTCACTCATATTTAATCCTTTGCTCAGTCGTTTTCAGACAGGGCGCCAGTGCTTACGCGCAGTGGCGCAGATGATGGGCAGCAAGAGACAAGCATCTGCTGCCGCCCATCAGAAAGCATCGTACAGGCCATACCACACGTCGGTGTAGATGAAGTCGGCGCCCTTGATGCACTCGGTTGTCATCGGAGACTTTGCAGTTCTCCTCGCCGATGGCCATGAGGTCGCCCATCTCCTGCGAAGGCGGGCGAGCCGTAGCTCGCCCGACCTGGTACGTCTTACAGACCGTGCTTACCGAGAGCGGCCATGCGCTCATTGATGGTGGCGCGGTATGCCGCAGCCTTCTGCTCGTCGGGCTCGCTCTGGGGGCACAGAGTGGCCAGGATGGCGCGAATGGAGTGCTTGCGGTTCTCGGCCTCGACCCAGCACAGGGAGCGCTCGGGATCGTCCATGACCTCGTCGACGACTTCCTCGCCACGGTTGGCGGGCAGGCAGTGCATGAACATGCTGTTCGGACCGGCAACGTTCATCATATCCCAGGTCACCTGGTACTTCGGATAGAACACATCCATGTAGCTGGAGCTGGAGACTTCGCTGTCGTAGAGGCCGTACCACACATCGGTGTACACGAAGTCGGCGCCCTCGATGCAGGAAATGTCGTCGGAAATGGTGATGGTGCCGCCGGAGACCTTGCAGTTCTCCTCGCCGATAGCCATGAGATGCTTGCCGAACTCGGCGCGCTCCTCATCGGTGCCAATATGCAGGCAGCCGTCGGGAATCTGATGCCCCTTCGGTCCGAACTGCACGAAGTCCATGCCCATCTTCGTGCAGATGAACATGAGCGACGCGCAGGTCTGGGTGGCATCGCCGATCCAGGCAAACTTGCAGTCCTCGATCTTCTTACCGGCGGGCAAGTTCTCGATCATGGTCATGAGGTCGCCGAGCTCCTGGGTGGGATGGTTGTACTCGCTCATGCCGTTGATGACGGGGGCCGCGGAGTACTTCGCCAAGCTCACTACATCCTTATGACGATCGACGCGGGCCATGAGGATGTCGACGAGGCTTCCCATAACGCGGCCGGAGTCCTCGATGGACTCATGGCCACCCAGCTGGATGGAGCCGGGGCCGAAGAACTGGGCGTGACCGCCGAGGTCGCTCATGGCCGTCTCGAAGGAGATGCGGGTACGGGTGGACACCTGCTGGAAGATCATGCCGAGGGTCTTGTCCTTCAGCAGGTGCGGGTACTCGCCGCCCTCCTTGATGAGCCCCTTCATGGCGATGGCCAGATCTACCATGCCGAGCAGCTCTTCTTTTGTGAAGTCGTTGGTGTCGATGTAATCTTTGACCATTGAAATCTCCTTCAAAATTCGTTGGCCGGACCGCCCCTTGCGGACCGCGCCCCCCATGAAGCGCCCCGAAATGAGCGAGACGCTCCCTTGCGCCACACAGCATGGGGCGCACCCGTAGTTTTGAGAAGAAATAACCAGGATTATTTTCAGATTACATTAGCTCACCGCACACCTTACCCTGGCTAATCCTAACTAATCCTAACTAATCCTAACTAGTCCTAACGCCTAGACGGATTGATATTGAACTGGTTTCTTCGCCCTGTGCGCCGCTGTCAACACCTTGCGCCTCCGTTCTAAGGAACCGACGCGCCCGACGCCCAAGAATACGTAGACGAGCTGCTCCTCGCCCTCTGCGAGCACTGTCACCTGACCGCGCGCGAGCGCGTCATCTTGAAAGAGGTGCTGCAGGGCAAGGACAACCAGAACATCGCCAGTTCGCCGCAACTGGCCCTGGGCACCGTGCAGGCCCATGTGCACAACATTCTGAAGAAAACCGGCACCACCACCCGCCAAGAACTCACCCAGCTGTTCTGGAAGGGATGAAGAACGGCCGAAGACGGCTGATCCCGTAGGGGGCGGCCGCAGCCGGTGTGAGGGAGATTGGATACAGACTTATCGGAGTCGACCCCGACGATGGTCAGCTTGGCATCGTCGATGTTCACGATGAACTGGTCGGTCACATCGTTGCCGTCGGAATCGATGACGACAGCTTGGCCGGAAACCTTGACAGGGTACTCGCCTGCATCGGTGCCCGTTGCAGAAGCCTCAACGCCGGAAACGTAGAAGGTCTGACCATTGATCTGGAACTCCAGGGTCTCGAAACCGGATACGGACTTCTCGGTGCCGTCGTAGGTCACGGACTTGGAATTGGGAGTGAGGGTGATCTGGTACTTCTCGCTACGATCGGTAACGGTCAGGGTTCCGTACGTCTTCTTGATCTGATAGTTGTCCAGATTGGTTCCCTCGTTGGGGATGCATTCGAATGCATTCTCGGAGGAGCCGACGATCTTCTGCGAGCCGGTGAAAGAATAGGTGGCACCTTGGCCATCGGCCCAACCAGTATCCCGGGCAGCCTCCCCAACGGTGACCTTGTGATTGGTCAGGGGCTTGCCGTCGTACTCCTTGGAACCACTCGCGGAGGTCAGGGTGACCGGACGCTTTTCGACCGTCAATTTACCTTCGTTCTTCACGATGTTGTAGTATTCGGCAATAGACGGGTCGAGCGTTACACGAATCGCATTTTTCGATGTGCCACAATCGGTCTGAGAACCTACAAACTCTATTTCCATATGGTGAATAATAACCGAGCCTTTGTTGGCTATGCGTCGTTTGAATGCAATTACCCCTCTAATAAAACAATATTTGTTACTTTTCAGCACCATCAAACCAGATTCTGCCTCCTGCGAATTAGGCACCCACCCCATCAAGACCACGAAGCATCCCCGCCCTCAGCCTCGGCCTGCTAGTCATGTGCCTGTTCACCTGGGAGAAAGCATGCCAAAGGCAGCGCTGGACCATGGTTTGCGGCCACACCTCCGCAACCGCGCGATGAGGACGACGAGGTCCCTGGCGAGGTATATGCCGTCGACGAAGACGACCCTGTGGACCTCGTCGACGCACTCGAGCATGGGCCAGACCTCCCAGAACTGTGCCGTCCTGCGCCTGAGCCCCCGCCCGCCGCAGTAGGAGCAATAGACGGTCTTCATGGGCACCTCTTCCGAAAGGGTTTTTAACGGTTCCGGAAAAGGTTATCTGCCTGCGGGAACGATAGGCAACCGGACACACATTCTGTCCGAGCGGTTAAAAGCGGGCACGGAATTTATACGGCTGAAAAAGGGGCATCGGTACCGTCAAGATTCTTTCGCAAATTGATTTAGTCGTCTCCCGCCCCGTCCTCTTCTAGCCCTCCGCCTTTCCCCTCAGCTCGTCCATCTCCTCCAGCTTCGACATGTCC
>NZ_JBQKGH010000009.1:0-94402 GCF_052118905.1 Collinsella sp. LCP21S3_A3
TCCGATCTCCCGGGGCCGGCCGATCCGGCCCTCAGGGTATCGGGTTCCCACATTCATCCGCACATGTACGGATGAATGTGGGAGGTGTTCGGATGAAGTTGATAATCAAGGCTCCTGTGTGGTGGTTTTCCAGTTTGCCAACGATATACGCGCCGACAAAAAAGTCTGCTATACTCTTTCCCGCTGTCCCCATCGTCTAGCGGCCAAGGACGCCACCCTTTCAAGGTGGATATCGCGGGTTCGAATCCCGCTGGGGGCACCACAGAATCTGAGAAGCCCGTTACCAATTCAGTAGCGGGCTTTTTGTTACCGATATGCCGGGATTCGAACCCGACAGGTTGCGGACCCCGGCAAATCGGCGGCAAAACGGACTCCAAAGCGTCCTTCGCAATCAAAAAACCGGGGCCCGCGCGATGCGGACTCCGGCTTAATACCGTGACGATATGTTGGCTATGCCCTACACGTAGAACAGAATGTCGTCGTAGGTCGGAACCGGCCAGTAGTCGGCGGCCACGATCTCCTCCATGGCATCCACGGCGGCACGCAGCGTATCCATAGCGGGAACGACCTCGTGTGCATACACATTGGCCTGCTCCTGGCCATCGAGAGCCTCGGCCTTCTGATGCACGGCGTCGAGCGCCTTGATGGAGTCGTTGATGGCGGTGATACCGTTGCAGAGCTTGTTGAGCGTGTTCTGCTCGCACTGCATGGCGGCCTCAGCACCGGCGGCACGAATTGTCTCAAGGCCCTTAGCGACCTTGGTGGCATAGGCGGTAATGACCGGACGATAGGTACGACGTGCCTCGCGAATCATCGTGGTAGCCTCGATGTTCATGAGCTTGTTGTACTTCTCGAGCTTGCAGTCGTAGCGGCACTGAGCCTCGGCCTTGGTCAGAACGCCCGTCTCCTCAAAGAGCGCGATAGCCTTATCGGAAACAAAAGCGGGAAGAGCGTCGGCCGTGGTCTTGTTGTTGGCAAGGCCGCGCTTCTCGGCCTCGATGGGCCACTCGTCGGAGTAACCGTCGCCGGAGAACAGGATGCGCTGGTGATCGGTCAGCACCTTCTTACAGTACTCGAGCGCGGCGTCCTGGAACTTATCCTCGGGCGTACCCTCGAGTGCATCGGCGAAGGACTTGAGCGACTTGGCCACGGCGGCATCGAGCACCAGGTTGGAGTCGGAGACGTTCTGCTCGGAGCCGCAGGCACGGAACTCGAACTTGTTGCCGGTGAAGGCGAACGGAGAGGTGCGGTTGCGGTCGGTGTTGTCCTGCATCAGCTTGGGCAGGGTATCGGCGCCCAGGTCGAGCACGCCGCGCGTGGCATGGACGGAAGCCTTGCCATCGATGATCTTCTCGACGACCTCGGTAAGCTGGTCGCCCAGGAAGATGGACATAATCGCCGGAGGAGCCTCGTTGGCACCCAGACGATGGTCGTTGCCGGCCGAGGCAACGGAGGCACGCAGGAGCTCCTGGTAGTTATCGACGGCCTCGATCACCGCGGTGAGGAAGACGATGAACTGCAGGTTGTCGAGCGGGGTGTCGCCCGGATCGAGCAGATTCTCGGACTCGGTGCCAAGCGACCAGTTATTGTGCTTGCCCGAACCGTTGATGCCCTCGAAGGGCTTCTCGTGCAGCAGGCAGACCAAATCGTGGCGGGAGGCGATGAGCTTCATCTTCTCCATCATGACCAGATTCTGGTCGATGGCCTCGTTGACCTCGCCATAGACGGGGGCGAGCTCATGCTGGCAGGGAGCGACCTCGTTGTGTTTGGTCTTGGCGGGAATGCCAAGCGCCCACAGCTCATCGTCCAGGTCCTTCATATAAGCCGAGACGGTGGGGCGGATAGCGCCAAAGTAGTGCTCCTCGAGCTCCTGGCCCTTACAGGGAGCAGCACCAAAGAGGGTGCGGCCGGTGATGACCAGGTCCCTGCGCTTGCGGTAAGCGTCCTTCTTGATCAGGAAGTACTCCTGCTCATCGCCCACGGAAGGAACGACCTTCTTGGGGGTCTTACCAAACAGCGCCAATACGCGCTTGGACTCACGCGAGAGCGCGGTCATGGAGCGCAGCAGCGGGGTCTTCTTGTCCAGGGCCTCGCCCGTGTAGGAGCAGAAAGCCGTGGGGATGCACAGGACATCGTCCTTGATAAAGGCGGGGCTGGTGGGATCCCAAGCGGTATAGCCGCGGGCCTCGAAGGTGGCACGCAGGCCGCCGTTGGGGAAGCTGGAGGCGTCCGGCTCGCCCTGGATGAGGTTCTTTCCCGTAAACTTGGTAATAGCGGTACCGTCGTGGTTGGGTTCGAGGAAGCTGTCGTGCTTCTCGGAAGTAATGCCCGAAAGCGGCTGGAACCAGTGCGCGTAGTGCGTCGCGCCCTTGGAGATGGCCCAAACCTTCATGGCATGGGCAACGGCGTTGGCCACATCCAGGTCGAGCGGCTCACCGTCCTCGAGGGTTGCAGCAAGGCGATTCCAAATGTCCTTGGGGAGGTAGTCCTTCATGACTTCCTCAGAGAACACCATGGTCCCGAAGCGGTCAGTAAGTTCGGCCATACGGAACTCCCTTCGTATCGGCACCGCGTGAGAAGCGGTGTTGATTACTAACGAACGAGTCATAGCTTAGACTCGCCGTGTTTCCGCGACATTACCGTTATGTTGCCGTCGCGAAACTAATCAATGAGGTTACCGCATCGCGGCAATGTTGCCACCCTCAACAGTCAATCAACTGTATAAATTGCAGACCTCTCCGCATGGTTTACGGGTAGTCTTTTTGGGACGGGGCTTTTTTAGCTGCCCTATTTAAATATGGTCTCAAGCTTTGGAGGCGCCGGATTGGGTAGCTAAAAAAGCCCCGTCCCAAAAAGACTACCCTGCGTACCTGGTTGATGGGGTAAAAAAGCTCCAAATTAGCTACGCTATTATAGGGAATGCCGATAGCGAAGCATCTTCGATTGATATTTCCAAATAGCGAGTAAAACTCCACCGTAGCGCAGCGGTGCTGTAGAATCCTTACAACACATCACGCTAATGTATCTAAAGGAGCACGATATGCGCGTCGACGCGGTTTTTAAGCAGGCAGCATCCCAGGGCACCACGCCCGTTTCGTTTGAGATGTTCCCGCCCAAGGGCGAGCTTACCCTCGACACGGCCCGCGAGTTGGCTGGCAATCTGTGCAAGCTTTCGCCGAGCTTTGTCTCGGTCACCTGCTCGGCCGGCGGCTCGGGCAACGGCTCCGCCACCGCCCCCATCGCGCATATGATTACGGGCGAATTCGATACGCCCTCGGTGGCGCACCTCACCTGCGTTGGTCGCACGCATGCCGATATCGCTGCCAAGATCGACGAATACCGCTCCGCCGGCGTAGAAAATGTGCTGGCCCTGCGTGGCGATCTTCCCGCCGGCGCGAGCGAGGATGACAAGCCCGCCTCGGACTACGCCTACGCCCGCGACCTCATCCCCGAGCTTGTCGACGCCGGCTTTTGCGTGGGCGCCGCAGCCTACCCCGAAGGCCACATTGCCTGTGAGAATCTCAACGCTTCGGTCGAATACCTCAAGCAAAAACAGGACGCCGGCGCGAGCTTCTTTGTGACCCAGCTCTTTTTTGATAACGAGTGCTTCTACCGTTTTCGCGAGCTTGCCGACAAGGCCGGTATCACCGTGCCCATTACCGCGGGCATCATGCCGTTTATGGGCAAGTCGCAGATCAGCCGCATGGTCTTTATGTGCGGCGCGTCGCTGCCCTCCCCCGTCATCAAGATTCTCGCCAAGTACGAGAATGACCCCGAGAGCCTGCAGGCAGCCGGTGTAGATTATGCAGCCCGTCAGCTTTGCGACCTTAAGGAGCACGGCGCCGACGGCCTGCACCTGTACACTATGAATCGTCCTGCGATCGCCGCAACCATTATGGAGCGCCTGGGGTAATGGAAAAACCGCACATCGATACAGCTTTTGGTGAAGTGCCGGCCGACCTTGCGTCGCCGGCGCTCTACCGTATCGATGATGCCCACCATCCCCGCGTCAATCGTGCCGAGATGCTGCGGTATCTGGGTTACGGCGGCCAGCAGATTGAGCCCGAGCTGTCACGACGTATTGAGCTTGTGGTCGAGCGCCTTGAGCTGGACATTGAGCCCCGTGGCGTGCGCCGCGTATTTGCCGTCGATGCCATGGGCGTGGACGAGCAGGGAGAGCCCAGCATCCGTCTGGTTGGAACCAACGTTGAGCTGCGCGGTCGCGATATCTATCGACATCTCAAAGACGCCCGCTTTGCCGCGCTCATGGCATGCACCCTCGGCATGGACGCCGAGCGTCGTCTGCGCACCACGGGAGCCCAGCAGCCCCTAGAGGGAGCCGTGCTCGATGCCGCGTGCTCCGCCTATGTGGAAGCTGCCGTCGAGCAGATGGACCAGCAGGTCAAGGCTGCGGCCGCCGCACACGGACTCGCCGGTAACTGGCGCTTCAGTCCCGGCTACGGCGACTGCCCGCTTACGGCTCAGCGTTCAATCGTGGCTGCACTCAACGCCACGCGGCTCATCGGGCTTACCGTCACACCTACCAGCCTGCTCATGCCCACCAAGAGCGTGACCGCGGTGATCGGCCTGTTTGACGGCGAGGTCCACGACGCCCAGAGTCGCCCCACCTGCAATATCTGCCGCATGCGCGAGCACTGCCGCTTCCGCGCCGCCCACACCACCTGCTATTCCAGCCATTAGGAGCCCCCGATGTTTACTCCGCTTATCACTCATGATCTGGACGGCGCCGCGCTGGCGGCGCCCGTTGATGCCGCCCGCCGCAAGGGCGCCACGTACAAGACGCGCACGATCGACGACCTTTGCATTAAGGACGATCGCCTGCGCGCCGCCATCGAGGGCACGGGGCACCTGCTGTTCGACGGCGGCATGGGCACCATGCTGCAGGCGGCCGGCATGAAGGCCGGCGCCCTGCCCGAGCTGCTCAACTTTGAGGAGCCCCAGGTCATTACCGATATTCAGCGTCAGTATGTCGAGGCCGGCTGCGATGTGATCACCGCCAACACCTTTGGCGCCAACGCCCACAAGCTCGACGGTGCCGCCACCGTGGCAGATGTCTTTGCCGCCGCCGTCGCCTGCGCCCGCGCGGCCGGCGCACACTACGTCGCCGGCGATATCGGCCCCATCGGTGCGCTGCTTCGCCCCTTGGGTACCCTCAGCTTCGACGAGGCCTATGACCTCTTTGCCGAGGAAGTGCGCGCTGGCGTCGAGGCGGGTGTGGACCTCTTTATTATCGAGACCATGACAGATCTTGCCGAGATCAAGGCGGCGGTCCTTGCCTGCCGCGAGAACTCCGAGCTGCCCGTCTTTGCCACCATGACCTTTGAGGAGGACGGCCGTACCTTCCTGGGCACGAGTCCCGAGGTTGCCGCTATCACGCTCGACGCCATCGGCGCCGACGTCCTGGGCATCAACTGCAGCCAGGGACCGGCCGAGCTCCGAGGGCTCGCCGCACGCATGCTCACCGTTACCGACAAGCCCGTTATGGTGCAGGCCAACGCGGGACTCCCCCACGTGGACGACGACGGTAACACCGTCTTTGACATCCAGGCCCCCGAATACGCTCACGCCGTCGCCGGCATGATCGCCGACGGCGTAAGCGTCGTGGGCGGCTGCTGTGGCACCACGCCGGCGCACATGGCAGCGCTGCGCACGCTTATCGATAACCACACGCCCAGTCCGCGCCGCCGCAAGCCCAGCATGTCGGTCACAAGCGCCCAGACCGTGGTGGACCTCCCCTGTGACGGCCACAAGATCGCCGTCATCGGCGAGCGCATCAACCCCACCGGCAAAAAGCGCCTGCAGCAGGCCCTACGCGACGGCGACCTGGACTACGTCGTAAGCCAGGGCATCAGCCAGCAGGAGCAAGGCGCCGACATCCTGGACGTCAACGTGGGCCTGCCCGAGATCGACGAGGTCAAGATCATCCAACAGGCGACCGAACAGCTCCAGGGCTCCACGCTGCTGCCGTTGCAGATCGACTCCACCGACCCCGCAGCCGTCGAGGCCGCCGTGCGCCGCTACGCCGGCAAGCCCATCATCAACTCGGTCAATGGCAAGCAGCAGATCATGGATGAGATCTTTCCGCTGGTCGCCCATTACGGCACCAACGTCGTCGGCCTCACGCTCGACGAAGGCGGCATTCCCGATACCGCCGAGGCTCGCTTCGCCATCGCCGAGCGCATCGTGGCCGAGGCCGCCCGCTACGGCATCGGACCGGACCGCATCCTCATCGACTGTCTGGTCATGACCGCCTCGACCAATCAACGCCAAGCCGAACAGATTCTGCGCGCCATGTCCCTGTGTAAGGAGCGTCTGGGCGTCAAATGCGCGCTCGGCGTGTCGAACATCAGCTTTGGTCTGCCCGCCCGCCCGCTGCTGGGCTCGGTCTTTTTGGCTGCCGCTTTTGGCGCGGGCCTGGACGCCCCCATCATGAACCCGGGCTCCAAGCGCTTTATGGATACCGTCTACAGCTATCGCGTCTTGAGCGTTGAGGACGAGGGCTCGACCGGGTACATCGAGCGCTACGCCGGCTGGACCGATCCGTACAAGATCGCCGCGAACCCGGCGGCGGCTCAGACAGTATCGACCGACACTGTGCCCGCCGCTGGCACCGCCGGCACCGACGGCAACGACGACCCGATTCGTCGCATGGTCGTCTCGGGCCGCAAAGGCGAGATTGCGGCCGAGACCGAGCGTCTGCTGGCAGACCACGACGCCATGGACCTCATCAACAACCACTTTATCCCCGCCCTCGACGAGGTTGGTGTCCTCTTTGACCAGGGAAAGTTCTTCTTGCCGCAGCTCATGGCCTCGGCCGAGGCCGCGCGCGTGGGTTTTGACACCATCAAGCGTCTAATGCCCGCCGGCGAGATTGCCGACAAGGGCAAAATCTGCGTGGCCACCGTCAAAGGCGACATCCACGACATCGGTAAGAACATCGTCAAGATGCTGCTCGATAACTACGGCTATACCGTCTTTGACCTAGGCCGCGACGTCGACCCGCAGGAGGTGCTCAAGACCGTACGGGAGCGCGACATCAAGCTCGTCGGCCTCTCGGCGCTTATGACCACCACGGTCGTCGCTATGGAGGAGACCATCAAACTGCTTCATGCCGAGGTGCCGGGCGTCAAGATCATCGTAGGCGGCGCCGTACTCACCCCCGAATACGCCAAGCAAATCGGCGCGGACTACTACGCCAAGGACGCCGCCGAAAGCGCTCGTATCGCCGAAGAGGTCTTTGGGCAGTAACACAACGGAAACAACCGAGCACCAAAACGTGCCGCATGCGCCACTTGGCACGTGCGGCACGTTAGAATAGACAAGACTATGCTCGTTTTGGCAGATAGGAGTGCAAGGATGGCGATCACGCCCGCAGAAATCGCGGAAACCCGCGGCATGGTTGAGGAGCAGAACCTCGACATCAGGACCATCACCATGGGTATTTCGCTCATGGGTTGCGGCGACGAGAACCTCGACCGCATGTGCACGAAGATCTACGACCACGTGACGCACACGGCTGAGCATCTGGTCGAGACCGCCGAGAACCTCGAGCGCGAGTACGGTATCCCCATTGTCAACAAGCGCGTTTCCGTCACCCCGGTGGCGCAGATCGCCGCGTGCTGCAAGGATGAGGACCTCACCCCCATCGCGCATGCCCTCGACCGCGCGGCCGAGACGCTCGGCATCGATTACCTGGGCGGCTTCTCCGCACTCGTCCAGAAGGGCATCGGCGACGCCGACCGCCGCGTCATCCAGTCCATCCCCCAGGCGCTCGCTACCACCAGCCGCGTCTGCTCCAGCGTCAACGTCGCCAGCCTGCGCGCCGGCATCAACATGGACGCCGTGCTCATGGCGGCTCAGACCATCATCGATGCCGCCAAGCTTACGGCAGATGAGGATTCCGTCGGTGCTTCCAAGTTTGTCTGCTTTGCCAACATGGTCGAGGACTCCCCGTTTATGGCGGGCGCCGTTCACGGCGGTGGCGAGGCCGACGCCGTCATCAACGTAGGCGTCTCGGGCCCCGGCGTTATGGCCGCAGCCCTGGAGAAGCTGCCCGATTCCGCATCGATGATGGAAGTCGCTGAAAAGATTAAGCAGACCGCCTTTAAGATCACCCGTGCCGGCGAGCTCATGAGTCGCGAGGCTGCCCGTCGCCTAGGTGTCGAGAAGGGCATTGTCGACCTGTCGCTAGCGCCTACGCCTGCCGTCGGCGACTCCGTCGCGCGCATCCTCGAGATCATCGGCGTGGGCACCTGCGGTGGCCCCGGCACGACCTGCGCGCTCGCCATGCTCAACGATGCCGTCAAGAAAGGCGGCGTCATGGCCAGCTCCAGCGTGGGCGGCCTCTCGGGCGCCTTTATCCCCGTGTCCGAGGACGCCGGCATGATCGCCGCCGTCGAGGCCGGCGCGCTTTCGCTCGAGAAGCTCGAGGCCATGACCTGCGTGTGCTCCGTTGGCCTGGACATGATCGCCATTCCCGGCGACACCCCGGTCGAGACTATCGCCGGCATTATCGCCGACGAGATGGCCATCGGCGTCATCAACAATAAGACCACGGCCGTGCGCGTGATCCCCGCCATCGGCAAGGGCGTGGGCGACTGCGTCGAGTATGGCGGCCTGTTTGGCCGTGCGCCCATCATGCCGGTGAACCCCAACGCCGGCACCGTGCTTGCCCACCGCGGTGGACGCTTCCCGGCACCGCTGAACTCGCTCAAGAACTAGCTGAAGGGTTCGGGCGGGAGCCCCGGTGAGGGCAAATATATAAGGTCGCCTGCTCGGACAGTCCTGACTCGCACGGAGAGCACATTAAGTGCTCTCCGGCTCGTGCGGAACTCGCGATCGACCTTATATATTTGCCCTCACCGGGGCTCCCGCACAACGGGACCTCAGTTGGGTTCTATCCCGGTTGCAGTTGCTTCGCTCCTGCACCACTTGGCTGGTGCGGCGGTTTGGCGTTGGAACGGTTCTTTTTCTGATATATGCTTGTTGCGGCTCTTCTTTTGGGAGGGGCCGCTTTTTTGTTGTAAGGGGGATGGCCCGTGGCTGATGGTGTAATTCAATCTGAGCTTCTTTCTGCGGATTGGAATGGCGAATGGATGCGTCTACAGGCTGCTCGGCGGCGGGCTGATGATTCTTTTGAGTGGGACAAACGTGCTCGGCATTTTCGTCCACTGGAAACTGCCCCCTACGCCCGAGATTTTATAAAGCTGCTGGCGCTTGAGCCCGGCGAGTCGGTGCTCGATATGGGGTGTGGGGCTGGGTCGATTGCTATTCCGCTTGCTCAGGCTGGACATCCCGTGATTGCCGCTGATTTTTCCCCTGCTATGTTGGGCACGCTTGATGTCGGCATTGAGTACTATGGGCTCGAGGATCGCATTACACCGCTTGAGCTTGCTTGGGATGATGACTGGGATTTGGTTGGACCGGTCGCGAAAGCGGTAGATGTTGCCTTTGCGAGTCGCTCGGTTACTACGAACGACCTAAAAGGCGCGCTTGCCAAGCTCGACCGTACGGCTCGGCGGCGTTGTGCTGTCACGATGGTCGCCAACTCCAGCCCGCGCTATGACCTGCACGTGATGAATGCCATCGGCGCCTCGGTTACCCGTAGCAATGGTTTTGTGTACGCCTTTAACATCCTTATTCAGATGGGTGCACTACCGCAGGTCACGTATTTTGAATCGCCCCGTCGTGACACCTTCGATAGCCTCGAGGCCGCCGTGGCAGACCTCTCCCGTATGCTCGAGCATGGCAACGAGGATAAGATCGATCGTCTGCGCGACTATATCGCCCAACATATGATCGAGAACCCCCATGCCGGCGAGCCGGGATCCAAGGGCGTGCCGCAGGGACGTTACATGCTCGACCACATCCGCAAGGTCCGATGGGCGTTCATTGCCTGGGAGCCGGTCTCTGCGCCCCGACCGTAGCCCATCTAAAGCATGCATCGTCTACCCGCCCGGCATCCGCATTCTTTGCGAACTGGCAAACGCGCTCCACACCGCGCCGTTCCTGCGCTATCGTGGGACAGCTCACGTAGATTAAGGCCCCATCGCGGGGCGCCCCATACATAGAAAGCGAGATCCCATGGCACTGACAGGAGCCCAGGTCAAGCAGCTTCGCAGCATGGCCCATCACCTCAACCCCGCCATCATCATCGGTAAGTCCGATGTCAACGAGGGTACCGTCGAGCAGACGGCCGCCTACCTGGAAAAGCACGAGCTCGTTAAGTGCTCCGTGCTGGACGGCTCCAGCCTTTTTGCCCGCGAGGCCGCCGAGGAACTCGCCGAGCGCTGCCACGCCGACGTCGTTCAGGTTATCGGCCGCAAGTTCTCGCTGTATCGAGAGTCCTCGCGCAAGGATATCGAGAAGATCAAGCTCGTCTAAGGGCCGATCGGTTCACACAGAGCAAGCCTGCGGGCGTCCGAATGATGCGGGCGCCCGTTTTTTATCGCTCAATGAACGGTCGGTTGACCCTGCTTTCGACCAGACGCTCGTAGAGACGCTTGGTCTCGGGCTCGGGAACGCCTGCGACCTGTTCCTTAAGATGATGGATATGCCCGCTATAGAGCTCGACGATATCGCGGCGTCTCCCCGCCGCTCCGTACACGCGCATGGCGCATCGCACCATGTCCTCGCGTGCGGTCTCCTGACGTAGCCCCGCTTCTACCAGCCAGATTGCCGACTGCAGGTCGTTTTCTTCCAAGGCAGCGCTTGCTCCCACTATCATGCAGTCGATAAACTTCGACTGCATGATGCGGCGCATGCGCAAAAAGTACGTCGGATTGCAACCGTTGGGGATATACAGCGGTCCGGTATAGAGCTGTTCGATCTTAAGACACAGCTCGACCAGGTGAGGCCCACGCACTCTTGTGCGATTACCCAAAATCTCGCGGCTTATCTGCTCAAATAGCTTCACATCGGTCTTAACGTAATCCCTGTTGAGGCCAAGGCAGTCGTTTTGAATCAGGACGCACGACTTGCCATCTGGCGTGGGTCCCAAAGCGGATCGTAAGCGTGACACAGTCGAATACAAGTTGTTACGGGCGCTACTGTACTCGGCATGTGGCCACAGTTCCATAGCCAAGGTCTCGCGATCGACAAACGAATCGATACCCAACGCAAGCCGCTCGGCAAGCGTTGCCGCTTTCTTACGACGCCACATCTTGTCTGTGATGGGAAATCCGTCGCGCTCGGCACGAAACGCGCCAAACATGCGAATCTCGATATGATCGATAGCGTCGACGGGTTCGACCTCGCCGACCTGGAACAGCCGCTCGCTCTCTCCCTCCAAATCGTCGCGCAGCGAATATCGCGATAGCTCACGCACCGGGAGCTTCTTTCGAATCTTGGCAGCAGGCTCGCCCAGGCAATGCATCGCAAGGCGTGCAAACAGCCGATACGCTGGCTCCAGAATCCCAGAACGATTCATAGACATCCAGGCGGCAAGATCGCTGTCACGGCCCGCAGACGCCAAATGCAGCGCTACGGCCCAAGCCTCCGCGCCGCCGACTTGTGTCCGACTTAGGTCGAGCAGCTCTGCCTCTTCTCGTACCGACACCATCGACGTATTGCGAAGGCTTGATGCACGCTCCAACAGCAACGCGTTGTCGCGCATGTATGCGATCGACTCGTCAGCAAGCTTGAGTACCTGGACCGCGCGGAACTTCGCGTTGACCGGGCGCCCCTCGGCGAGCGCCTGCCAGCCTTCGAGTAGCAGGCCAAACAGCTGGATTTGATTGTCACGCACGCGCACGGCAAAGCGATCGAGCTCATTAAACGCCGTATCGTCAGTCATTGGCAGGCCTGCAAGCAGACGCCGTGCCGCCAGCACCATACGCACCCAGACAGCCGGTGCCTTAAGCCCACGAGCATCGAGTGCCTCCCGTGTTCGAGACATCTCGTCGTCACGCTCATCGATTCCCATAAAGGACCCATCGAAGAGCTCCGCCAACATCCGATCTGCCCGTATGAGAATCTCTGCAATATCGAGTTCGCAATCATATACCTTGTTCGCCTTGAGTCCCGAAAGTGCTGCGCCGTCTTTCGCCTGTTCGGTCAGCCGGCTCTTAACCTCGATATGCGCCGACAGCATATCGAGCGCAGCACAAGATGCCTCATTTTTTGGAAGCGCAGGATTGGCTGGAAGCCCAAGCTCGCAATCTCCATAACAGACGACCGTAAGCACCTGGGCGACTTTCCAAGAAACCAAATCAATCTCGCGGACCGACTGTGCGCTCGCATGTTCGACAATCGAGGCCATATACCGGGCCAGTTTAGTATTCGAAACGCTTACCGCCGCCAAATAGACACCAAGTGCCTCGGTGGGCGTCGGCTCCAACGCGGGCTTGTCGGCATCCGTCGTCCTCAGTACCGCGCGACAGACATCCCCTCCATGCCCAGTCAGAGCCAAATCGACACCATACTGTCCAGCAAGCTCAAGGACGGCGTCGCGATCCAAAAAGGCATCTGCCAAATCCATCGCAGCATCGCATCGGCCCGCCTTGAGCAGAATGCGTGCCGCGCGCATAACGAGCTCTGGACGAATTTCCGCAACCATTTTTCGTAATCTCAGGCGCGCGTTATCCTCGGTGCCCATACACGTAAAGCTTCGGTCGACCGGATCGACACCAAAAATCGGATAATCACGAACAAGATAGGACTGATCGATCATGGAGAGCCTGACACCGCATGCCTCAAGTTCCGCAATCTTGCCCTCGCCCATCAGGGCCATCACGCACGCCACGTTAAATAGGGCGCCGTTATCGATTGATGCCATATCGGCAAGTGCCGCACCGTATACGTTGACAATCTCGTTTTCGAGCAAGCTGGCAACGTCGCCCTCTCCGTACAGCCCCGTCTGCATAGCCGAAACCAACTCGGGAACACCCTGTGTGAGCTGGTAAAAATCGAGCGACGTGCTAATCGAGAACGCCGATGCCCAAGCCGAATACTCATAGGCATGCACCTTGAGCATCTGCGCATTGATCTTGACCGAGTCACCCAGCCCGCGAATCAACTGGCGATTTGAGGGGCGGCAGGTGACAAAGACCCCGATCCCCATAGTGCGCAGGCCTCGAATTCGATCGATAAGCTCCTCGGTATCTTGCTGATCGAGGTTGGGGACGTTATCAATCGCAATCAACGATCGCGGTTTGTCCTCAAGTTCATCTGTGACCACTTCGAGCTGCATAAACACCTCGCGGGCAATCGCGCGGTCAGCCTCGATGATTCGTACCAGACCGCGCGTCGGGTCGCTTTTGACTTCCTGAGTGTACTGAAGCAATATCGATGTTTTCCCAAACCCATCTGGTGCATAGAGCAACACAATGCCCGCCTTGCGGCCCTTGACAATCAACTCGCTCATCAGGCGATCACGTCGGACCATATAACCTGTGCCCAATGGCGCCAATTCGAGATCGTCCGTATCGTTCAGCCCGTTCATCATGCTCGCTCCTTACCTCGGCCACATGGACACCGTAATCGCAAGACAGCCCAAGCCATCCCGTAAATCGAACGACGCAGAGTTTTAGGTTGTCTTTCGGTTCGCATTTGGCAAGTTTTTGTTCAGCGAGCGCCGATTGAAACTTTTCCCCCAACCAACCGGTCTTTGCGCAGGTCAATGCGCTTGCCAGCATGTCCCACTCATTTGGCAGTGTAACGCAATGGGGCTTGTAATATTTTGTTGCGCAACTCGCCTACGCGCTGCTACCGTTTGCGACTCATTAGTAGCATTTTTGAATAGAATATGCTAGAGAATGCATCACACTATACGAGGCACCACCGTCAAGCTTTTGGCAAGCTAATGTTATGCACACCATAAAGCCCGCGCTCATTCTGATTCCGCTGGCAGATATTGCGGACGGATGCAGCATAAGGGCCCATGAGTCTATAAGCTAGCCGCCATCCCGCATATGCATAATAAAAAAGGCCCCCGCAGAACGGGAGCCTGTAACAAAGTAATAACAAATCGCTCGGATTGTACTACTCGCAGAGCGAAAGGGCAGCCTCGTCGGCAACGACGACGCAGTTGGTGTGCAGCTGCAGGATCGAAGCCGGGCACTCGGGCGTAACCGGGCCATAGCACATATCGTGAACAGCCTGAGCCTTGGCCTCGCCGTTGGCGACGACCAGGATCATGCGGGCATACATGATGGTCTGGGTACCCATGGTGTAAGCCTGGCGGGGAACGTCGTCGATGCTATCGAACAGGCGGCTGTTGGCCTGAATGGTGCTCTCGGTGAGGTCGACACAGTGCGTACCCTTGGAGAAGTGGTCATCGGGCTCGTTGAAGCCAATATGACCGTTATTACCAATGCCGAGCAGCTGCAGATCCGGGTAACCGGCGGCAGCGACGATCTTATCGTACTCGGAGCAGGCAGCGGCGGCATCGGGGTTGGAGCCATCGGGCACGTGCGTGTTATTCAGATCGACGTTGATGTGATCGAAGAAGTTCTCGCGCATGAAGTAGTGATAGCTCTGGGGATCATCGTGCGAAAGGCCGCGATACTCGTCCAGGTTATAGGTGCTGACCTCGGAGAAGTCAATATCGCCCTTCTTGTACCAATCGGCGAGCTGCTTGTAGGCGCCAATCGGAGTGGAGCCGGTGGCAAGACCGAGCACGCAATCGGGCTTAAGGATAACCTGCGCCGAGATGATATTGGCGGCCTTGCGGCTCATATCCTCGTAGTCTTTAGCTTTAATGATCTTCATTACGCATCCTTTCTCGTAGAAGAGAGGCAAGGCTCCCCTTACAAGCACTTGCCCGCGGCCTGCGTCGGCCGCAACCAACGTGTGCGGCCACCAGGGCGAGGTCGCGTAATGTATGTATCTCGTGTCTAGCCGCGTCGAGGCCCCTGCCCGTCCACGGTGACCCGAAGCCTTTTAGCCTCGGACATTTTTCATCTTGCCACGGAGGGCGCCCTCTTTCAAGGGCGCCCTCCGTAAACGTGTTTGAATTGTAGGCCAAAGGGCAAGCGAACGAGTTAGCGCTCGCGAGCGACGATGAGCTGATCCATCTCCTCGACATGCTCGCCGACGGAGCCCTTGATGCTCGAGAACTCAACAGAGTTGCACACCAAAATGGGAACCGTCACATCGTAGCCCTCGGCCTCGATTGCCTCGCGTTCAAACTCGATAAGCACATCGCCCTTATGGACGATATCGCCCACCTGTGCATGCACGGTAAAGTGTTTGCCCTCAAGCTGAACGGTATCGAGTCCAACGTGGATTAAAACATCCAAGCCATCGACCGTGTTGAGCGCAACGGCGTGTCCCGTTGGAAAAATCGCCTCGATCTTGGCATCCGCAGGTGCAATCACGCGCGTGCCCGTAGGCCGAATGGCAACGCCTTGGCCCAAAAGGCCAGTGGCAAACGTCTGGTCGTTAACCTCGGAAAGCGGAATGACATCGCCCGAGATGGGAGCATCCAGCGTAAGGACTCGACCACGCATACCAAAAGACCTTAGGACTTTAGTGAACATGCTCCCCCTTGGACATACCAATAATCAAAACCAGCTTACTAGTTTACCACTTGGCATTGGTTTTTGACCATTAGGGAAGTTCGCGCTTGACAACCTCGACGATGTCGTCAACGACGCGCTGAGTCAGCTCGTGCGTCTCGGCCTCGGCCATCACGCGAACCAGCGGCTCGGTACCGCTCGGGCGCACCAGAATGCGGCCGCGACCGTTAAGCTCCTTCTCGGCGGCAGCGACAGCGTCCCAAATGGGCTGGCAATCGTCCAGACCGGCCTTGTTGTCGGAATGCACGTTGACGAGCACCTGCGGGTACTTCTTCATGATGCCGGCAAGGTCGGTGAGGGTGCGGCCAGTGCGCTTGAGCACGGCCAGCAGCTGCAGCGCCGTCACCAGGCCATCGCCGGTGGTGTTGTGCTCCAGGAAGATGATGTGGCCGGACTGCTCTCCGCCGATAACGGCGCCGTCCGCGAGCATGCGCTCCAGCACGTAGCGGTCGCCCACGGCGGTCTGCACCATCTCAAAGCCCTGTTCCTTCATAGCGATGGAAAAGCCCAAGTTGCACATAACGGTCGAGACGATCTCGGAGTTGGCGAGCTTGCCGCGAGCGGCGAGGTCAGAGCCGCAGATGGCCAGGATGTAATCACCATCGATCTCGTTGCCCTCGCTGTCCACGAACAGCACGCGATCGGCGTCACCGTCGTGGGCCAGGCCGATGTCGGCGTGGGTGCGCAGCACGAGCTCGCGCAGGGGCTCAAGATGAGTGGAGCCGCACTCGACATTGATGTCGGTGCCACAGTAGTCGGTATTGATGGCGTGGACCGTGGCGCCCAGACGCTGAAGCGCGGCAGGCGTGGTCTGGCAGGAAGCACCGTGACCGCAGTCAACGGCAACGACCAGGCCGTCGAGCTTAAGGCCGTCGAGGGTGCTGATAGCGTGGTCGACGTATGCCTTGCGAGCATCCTTCATCTTGATGATGTGGCCCACACCGGCGCCGGTCGGCAGCGTGTCGGCAGCCATGGCCTCCTCGGACATGACCCAGGCGCTGATCTCTTCCTCAACGGCATCGGGAAGCTTCATGCCCTTGCGGCTAAAGAACTTGATGCCGTTAAACTCCGGCGGATTGTGCGAAGCGGAGATGACGATGCCGCCGTCGAGCTCGTTTTGGACGGTGAGCAGCGCCACGGCCGGCGTAGGGATAACGCCGCAGCAGTGCGGGCGACCGCCCTCGGCCATAATGCCAGCGGTCAGAGCGCTCTCGAGCATGGTGCCCGAAAGACGCGTGTCGCGGCCAACGCAAATGTCCGGACCAAGGAACTTGGTCGCCGCACGGCCAAGGCGAAACGCGAGGTCGCACGAGAGGTCGGCGTTGGCGACGCCACGGACGCCGTCGGTGCCAAAGATGTTCTGGGGCATAGGATCGCTCCTTCCCAAGTGGGCAAAACGCACTCGCCCACCCTAGTCGATAAAGAAAAGCGGGACCCGCCGAGCAATCGGCAGGCCCCGCTTGTACATTGTATCTCGTAAGGAGAAAAACCTTAACGCTTGGAGAACTGGGGAGCGCGGCGGGCCTTCTTGAGGCCGTACTTCTTGCGCTCGACCACGCGAGCATCGCGCGTAAGGAAACCGGCCTTCTTGAGGTCAGCACGGTAGTCGCCAGCGTTCAGAAGAGCGCGAGCGATGCCCAGGCGCAGAGCGCCGGACTGACCGGAGATGCCGCCGCCATCGCACAGAGCGATAACGTCGAACTGACCGGCGGTATCGGTCACCTTGAAGGGAGCAAGGGCGTTCTCAACGAGCTGATGACGGCCGAAATACTGCTCGGCGTCACGCTTGTTGATAGTCACCTTGCCGGTGCCGGGGACGAGACGGACGCGGGCGACGGCGTTCTTACGACGGCCGGTACCCTGGTAGACAACGGTGTTCTCAGCCATCTTTAAGCCTCCAGCTCAATCTTCGTGGGGTTCTGGGCAGCATGCGGATGCTCGGCACCAGCGTAGACCTTAAGCTTGGTCATCTGGGCACGGCCGAGGGTGGTCTTGGGCAGCATGCCGCGAACGGCGCGTTCGATGACCTTCTCCGGGTGCTTCTCCATAGCCTGGTGGAAGCTCTCAGCCTTGAGGCCGCCGTTGTAGCCGCTGTGGCGATAATAGGTCTTCGTGTCGGCCTTGTTACCGGTAAGCTGGACCTTATCGGCGTTGATGACGACAACGAAGTCGCCGCAGTCGCTGTTGGGCGTGAACTGGGGCTTGTTCTTACCGCGCAGGATCATTGCGATCTGGGTGGCAAGACGGCCCAGGACAGCACCATCGGCGTCGACGAGAACCCAGTTGCGCTGGACCTCGCCCTGCTTGGCGTAGTGAGTCGATTTCGAAATCACTTAGACTCCTCCATGTACAGTACGTGTTGTTACAGAGATTCACGGGGCTCTGCAAGTAACCCGTCCATATTACCCCGCCCGTCGCCCGAGTCAACAGGTATTTTGGCTCTGACCAGACTTTCTGCACATGTCGTCCATCGGTAATGATGTCGCGACGCTAGCGCTCGACAAATGCCTTGATATCACTTAGCAGACGCTTTGCCTCCTGACGACCCTGAATATACAGGTCGAGAAGCTTTGCCGGATCGTGCTCGACGTGACCGACCTCGACAGGCTTTTGCGGGGCAACGACCAGCGCGCGGCCCTCGCGCTCATACTTCCACAGATGCATGCGCTGGATGTTATAGCGGTCGTGGCGCGTCTCAATAGCCTCGAGCAGATAGGGGTAGTCGGCATAGCGGGCGCGTGCGGCAGGCATAAACTCGTAGGGCTTTTTCTCGTACGAGCGGTCCTGCGTGACAATGACAACCGCGCGATCGAAGCCGGCCTCCTCCAGCACGTGCTCGATGGGAACCGAATCGGCTACGCCGCCGTCGACGTATTTGTGCCCGTCGATCTCGACCGGCGGCGTCACCAGCGGCAGCGACGTCGAGGCGCGCACGGCATCGAGGTCGAGCACGGCGCTTTTGACCGGCAGGTATGCAGCGGTTCCAAAGAGCATGTCCGTCGCGACGGCGTACATCTCGATGGGGCTCGCGTCGAATGCCTCGTTGTCAAAGGGATCCAAGCGGTCCTGGACATCGTTGAAGATGAAGTCGTAACCCACGATGGAACCCGTGGAGGCAAACGATGCGGCGCCCATGAAGCGGTTGTCGTTGCAGAAAGCCAGGTTGATGCGGTTGGCACGGCCGATCTGGTGCGACTTGTAGTTCACGCCGTTGAGGGCGCCGGCCGATACACCGTAGACAGCCGGAATCTCGACGCCAGCCTCCATGAGGATGTCGAGCACGCCCGCGGTAAACTGCCCGCGAAAACTGCCGCCCTCCAAGACGAGCGCGACCTTGCCGGCGTTCTTTGCCTTATCTTCTGCCGTCATGTTGACCTCCTACTGTTTCGTTTTGGCCTTCTTCTACCCAGTTTTGAGATGGAGAGCGCATGGGTTTTGGAGTTGAGGAGGACGGGGCGACTGGCGGAAAGCACGTCCCGTTCTGGGGGGCGATTCCGGGATGGACTTTCCGCCAACAACCTATACGGAAAATGCATCCCATTCTGAGCGTAGATTCTGGGATGCAACTTCCGCTTGAGGCGTCAACGTGAGTAGTCAATTTGGGACGTGTCTCTATAGTTTTGTCAACCGCGTGCTTCGCGCCATTTCGGCATGACGCATCCGGGCGCCTGGCGCCCCCGCTCGGTTTCCTCTTCGGTTGATCCCGCCGCCCGCTAGGCCGCGTACGGGACGGCGTCGCGCATGATCGCGTATATGACCTTGAGCCTCTTCCTCGCGACCGCCTTCAGCGCCTTGCTGTGCCTCATCCCCCTCGCCCTGCACTCCCCGTAGTACCTCCCGAACCTGTTGTCCGTGCCGATGAGGGAGTTGCAGCTGAATATGAGCAGGTTCTTGAGCTGCCTGTTCCCGCCGCGCTGCGGCGACGTCGACCTGATGCTGCTCCCGGAGCGCCTGTCTGACGGCGCCACGCCGCAATAGCTCGCGAGCTCGTCGTGCCCCCTGAACGCGGATATGTCGATCGACGTCACCAGCGCCGCGGCGGTCTTGGGGCCGATCCCGGGCACCGTGAGGAGGCACTCGTAGACCTCGTCGCCCGCCAGCGAGTCGGCCACGAGCGAGTCGAGCTCCTCGATGTCGGCGTCGAGGGAGGCTATCTCCCGGGCGAGCATCCGGACCGCGACGTCCTCGCCGGCCGGGAGCCGCCTTCCCGAGCGCGACGAGGCCAGCAGCGCCTCCCAGAGCCTCCTGGCCCCCGCCGCGGGGGCGCCCGCGCGCCTGGCGGCGTTCGAGAACCTGCGCCAGCCGGCGGCCGAGCACCCGGCGGCCCCGCCGAACTCGGCCAGCATCGACACCTGCCAGCGGCTCGAAGGGTCGACCGCGCCCTCGAGCGCGGGGTCGGCCTCGAGCAGGGTCGCGCGCAGCCTGTTCTTCGCGCGGGTCCTGGCGGACGACGCGAACTCGCGCTGCGACGACAGGATCCGCAGCGAGGCGGCCCCCTCGGGCTCCTCGGGCGCCGGCCTGAGGGCGCGGGGCACGCCGAGCGCGGTGCGCGCGATCACCTCGGCGTCGATGGCGTCGGTCTTCGCGGTGCCGGGGAACATCCCGCGGGCCTGCTTCTCGGCATATCCGGGCAGGTAGGCGCAGGGGTTCCCGTGCGCATGGGCGCGCGCGAGGACCAGCGCGCCGATGTTTCGCTTCTGGTCGACGACGACCAGCGCGCCGGAGCCGGCCCGCTCGAGCAGCCGGTCGATGTCGTCGGGCCTGTTTGCCAGCTCGGCCCTGAAGGCGACGCCCCCTCCCGCATCGAGCGCGCACGCGCTGTGCGAGCTCTTCCCGACGTCGATCCCCAGGTACGCCACGGGCGTCTCTGCTGCAGGCATGGTGTATCCTCTCCCTTGAGCCGGCCGTTAGCCGCGGAAGCGACACCCACATTACCCGGCCGTGGCCCGGTCCGGGCCCGGCACATCTCTATCAGTCGTTCCCCGCGGCCCCTCCCGCCCCGGCGGCAACACGTCCCGGGCCCTCTACGGGGCAGGGGCTGACGGCCGTCCGGGGCGGTCGGCCAGCGACCACCGGTACGGCTCAATCGTATAGCCGTGCAACGGAAAAGAGCCGCCCTTTCGGACGACTCAAACTGTAATGGGGCTATTTTAGCTGCCCTTTGACTGTCGACGAATTATTGGGAACCGGAACTAATATCGACTGGCTTATAGGGGTAGCTAAAATAGCCCCGTCCCAAATTGACTGCTCCACCTTGTAGAGGCTTTGCGCGGAGAATCCGCGTATTTGCTTCGCAAATCCGCACCGGCTTCGGCCGCCTGCCGGCGTCCTCGCCCGCGGGCTAAAAACGCTTACGCGTTTTCTTTACGCCCGCGCCCTGTATAGAGTTCGATTCTCCGCGGTGCGGGGATGACGCTGGCGCAGGGCGTTGCCGGCTGTCATCCGATCGGCATCGCATCTATATAGGGTCGAGGCTTTGCGCGGAGAATCCGCGTATTTGCTTCGCAAATACGCGCCGGCTTCGGCCGCCTGCCGGCGTCCTCGCCCGCGGGCTAAAAACGCTTACGCGTTTTCTTTACGCCCGCGCCCTGCACAGAGTTCGGTTCTCCGCGGTATCTATAAGTAATAAAAAAGCAGGTAGGTGCGTTTACCTACCTGCCTGTAGCTATTGGTGGAGGCGCGGAGAATCGAACTCCGGTCCACGAAAGCCCCCTGATTGGCATCTCCAAGCTCAGTCGCTGGTTTAGTCTCGGACGCTTTGCGCGCAGCGACACGCTCGCGGCATCCCAACCGGTTCGGTCTTAGCCCGCGCCATACCGATTACGTGCGCGGGAGCATTCCCCTAACATGACGTCGCGCCGGTGTCGGGGAAATCACCGGGTTGACGCGCCGCTATAAACTAAGCAGCGAGAGCCATAGGCTCAAAAGAAGAGTTGTTGTCAATTCAATTTGACGGTACCCCTGTTTAACGAGGCGAGGAGACCTCGGCTTGCTTCCTCTCTCAGAGCTATCGTGTCGAAACCAGTCGCCCCCGAATGTTGGGAAAGTCTGGATGGTATCGGGCCTGCAAACACCCGATAACCGTCGACTTTTCAAGGAACACGCGGGATAAACCCCGCTCGTGGATAGCTATCTTACCACGTTCTAAAGGCAGACAGCTGCTCTATGCACGAGCTGTGAAGACCCTAATGTGCACCATACTTCGCATTTTTGCCACTGAACGCGTCACGTATATTTTCCCCAAGCAAAATTGACCCGTCGAAAGGACCGTTATGGATACCAAGCAGCAACTCGTCAATGCCCTCGCAGGCCTGGGCTCAACCATTACCGAAGCTATGGATGTCATCGAAGGCTTTGTCCCCTGCGGACATCCCGCCCTCACGGTATCAAACGCACTCGTCGCGCTAGACGCTGACGATGATGCAGCTCTCGCCCAGCAGTTTGAGACCGTCGCGGGCTTTATCGACCACGTGAGCGAGAACCGCGGCGTGGCCGCCTACCACGGCATCGAGGTCGAGCTCGCGGGTCCCAAAGCCGATCTGCTTGCAGCAATCCGCGAGGTAGGCGCCCTTATGCAGACCGCCGGCGTCAAGAACACCCAGGTCAACGAGTGGGTCTACCGCAGTCTAGCAGCACTAAACGATTCCGACGAAAAGGCCGCCGAGAAGCTCGTCGAAGCTCCCGTCATCAAGGCAGCGCTTTTGTAATTAAAGGATGCGTGGCCTTCTGAGCGCCGACGTTCCGAAGGCCACGCAAACAGTTCGCGCTAACCGATAGCCGCGCCACCACGTTCGGCCAAAGCTAGAATCGGCATCATTTGGCGCGGGGTCTTTGCTGCAAGATCGGCATGTTCGAGCAGCTTGCGATTGTTGGTCACCAAGTAATCGATCTGCGCGCGCTTGCACGCGGCGAGCACCAAGTTGTCCTCGTAATCGCGATGGAGCGTCAGATATTTGTCGGCTAGCCACAGTTCGGATGCATCAGCGCCCACGGCCGTAGCGTTTTCGGTCATGTTCCGAACAAACGCCAACGCCGCATCGCCAATTGCACGGACAGATGCCTCGTCGAGCGCTCCCCCGCCGGCAAGAACGCTACGCTTCGGCTCGTGTTGGACAACGTGCAGCACGTCCTTGGCGATATGCACCGGAAAGAACAGCAACGCCCCCGTCTCCGTCGCCTGCCCAATAAACGCGCACGCGGCAAGCGACTCGGTATGCTCGGCGCAAAACGAATCGACCCATACGTTGGCGTCCACCATAATCTTAAGGGGGCCTCCACTCACAGGATCATCCCCTTTTGGCGATAATGCTCATCCATGGCTTCGGGATAGACTGTGTCCCAGCTGCGGTCATCAGACGCAGATGATGTATCGATGCCCAGGTCCGCGTAAAGCTGATCCACCGCCGCCCATGATGCGACAAACGGCGAGGTGCCACCAGCACTAGGCGGTTGGTCGTCAACGGCCGACAACACCTCTTCGCACGAACCGCCACCCTGCGCTACCTTGGCCACCACCTTTTTGATGAGCTCGGGCAGTGTCCCGCCCGAAAGCCGCAGTGCCTCCTCGGCACGGTTCTTGACCTGGCGATCCACGCAAACGTTCACCTGCGCCATGCCGCTAGCAGCGCCCACGTCGATCTCGCTCCCTTCAATTGCCATCCTCGATAGCAACACTATATAGAGACGCTATCAATTGGGGTCAAATGCAAAAGGCCTGCGCCCGGACGACACCGATGCCGTCTGGGCGCAGGCCAGATAACGTGGGCAAACACGTCTGCTAACGCAAGTAAGCCTTCGCGTTGCTCAGGCTGTAGGCGATCGTCGAGCCGTTGTGCAGCAGCGACGATGCCTGCGAGGCAATCGCGCCGGTACTGCCCAGTGCCAAGAGCGCCGAGTTGGTGAGCATCACCTTAGAGTAGGAGCTCGTCAGACGATCAACGAGGCCCTGGCTCATACGGCGCAGGCGCACGATCGCAGCAAGATCCGTATCGGTCAAAGTGCGCGGAACCGATGATGGCGCGACGCCCTTCGATGGACGAAGTGATGCCGTGCGCCACGATGTACTCGACGGCAGCATGCCGCACGCAATGCCCTGCACGCAGGCATTCTTTACCGGAGCGCTGGCGAGCAGCTTGATGCCAGCCGTACCAAGCAGAAAACCGCCACCGACAAGCAGGGTGTTAAACGTCGACTTCTACATGTTGCTTCTTCCTTTTGCCGCATTGGACACGGCACGGTGCCTCAGCACCCAAGTGAATAAGTTTGCATGAGCACACTTTTGGATAATAGTTAAGTAGGACTAACTATTAAGGTCAAAAATGGTTAACTTTCTGGAAATCTTAGGGTGCAGACCGGCCGACTTTCGACAATCGGTCTGCCGCAACGTACATCTCCGGCATCCAAGAAAGACTCTCCCCCGTCCCAGCAAATCGAGGTCTAATACTTTTCCCGAGAAGTGAACGAGCAAAATCGGACCCCTGAAGCATCCGCATTTTTTAGTAACAAAACCGCAGGGAAAACTCGGCAAAACCGCAGGAAACAGCGTCCAAATTGTGTCGATGCTTCAGAGGTCCAAATAAGGTCGTTCACTTCTCGGGAAAAGTATTAAGCTTCGCTTTCCACAGCCCAAAAATGTGACCAAGGGACCGTCCCTGCGCCACATCCACAAAAAAATGAGGGTGCAAACGGCACCCTCATTCACCAAATTCCATTCAGCCCGACTGACCAGAACGGCCGAGTCGCCACGGAACCGAGGGGCCGGGCGCAGGGCCTTGCCTCTCAATGAGTTCCGCACGAACAGGAGGCGCCAGTGGCGCCTCCGTCGTGAGTCAGGACTGTCCGAAATTGAGAGGCAAGGCCCTGCGCCCGGCCCCTCGGTTCCCGCTTACGAGAGCGAGGTTCTCAGCAACTCGTTGAAGAGCTTTGGGTTACCCTTGCCGCGACTCGCCTTCATGCACTGGCCCACCAAAAAGCCGATGACCTTCTGGTTGCCGTCACGATACTGCTGTGCCTGCTCGGCACAGTTTGCCAGCACCTCGTCCACAATCGGCTGCAGCGCGCCGGCATCACTCACCTGACGCATACCGCGCTCGTCGACGATCTTGTTGGGGTCGTCGCCGGTCTGGGCCATGGCCTCAAAGACCTCGTGAGCCTGGTTGGAGCTGATGGCATCGGTCGCCAGCAGCTTGGCAAGCGCTGCCACCTGAGCCGGCGCGATGCCGGACTCGGCGAGCGACACGCCCGCGCCCTTAAGGTAGGCGATCATCTCGTTCACCAGCAAGTTTGCAACCGTCTGGGCCTCCTTGCCAGCCATACCGGCAGCGGCGGCCTCAAAGAACTCGGCAAACTCCGGGTCACCGGCGATTTGCTCGGCATCGGCCGCCTTAATGCCAAAATCGGCCTCAAAACGGGCGCGCTTGGCATCGGGCAGCTCGGGAATCTCACCTCGGCAGCGATCGATGAACTCGTCGTCCAGATCGAACGGCGCCAAGTCGGGGTCGGGGAACAGACGATAGTCGTCGGCCGTCTCCTTCACACGCATGACCACGGTGCGCTTGCGGCTGGGCTCCCAGTGGCGGGTCTCCTGATAGATAATGCCGCCCTCCTCGAGCACCTCGGCCTGGCGGCAAATCTCGTAGGCAAGGCCGTCGTGCAGGCTCTTAAACGAGTTGAGGTTCTTGAGCTCGGTTTTGGTGCCCAGCTTGGTCTCGCCGCGACGGCGCAGCGACACGTTGCCGTCGCAGCGCATAGAACCCTTCTCCATGGAGCAGTCCGAAATGCCCAGCGTCACAAAGATGCGACGGAGCTTTTCCATAAACAGGCGAGCCTCCTCAGGCGTACGCAAGTCGGGCTCGGTGACGAGCTCGATCAAAGGCGTGCCGCAGCGGTTGTAGTCGACAAGCGACTCGGCCGCGGCGGTAATGCGGCCCTCGGCACCGCCCACGTGCACCATCTTGGCAGCGTCCTCCTCCATGTGGATGCGAAGAATGCGGATGGGCACCGTGTAGGAACCGTCCTCGCGACGCTCGGGCATCTGCAGGTTGGACGCGTCATAGCTGGCCAGATGGCCGGCACGCTGATTGCCCTCGCGCATGGTCGACGTCATGGACGTGGACAGGCCCTCGGCGTTGGCCGAGGCGCTCGCCAGGCTCTGGGCCTCGGCCTCGCCAAACGCGCAATCGGGGCGCTCTGCAGCGCCGCGACCAGTCACGTCCAGGTCCAGGTGACCGTACATGGCAAAGGCGACCGGACCCTGCGTGGTCTGGAAGTTCTTGGCCATATCGGGATAGAAGTAGTGCTTGCGGTAGAACATCGAGTGGCGCTGGATCTCGCAGTTGGTGGCGAGGCCGGCCTTAACGATGCTCTCGATGGCGCGCTTGTTGGGCACCGGCAGGGCGCCGGGCAGGCCCAAGCACACCGGACACACGTTGGCGTTGGGCTCGTCATCGTGGCTGAGCTTGCAGTTGCAGAACATCTTGGTATCGAGTGCGGTGAGCTCGGTATGAATCTCCAGGCCGATCACGGCCTCCCAATCCTGCAGGACCTCGGAAAGCTCCTTCATTACAGCTCGCCTCCCTTCCCGGCAAAATCGGGTGCGACGGAAAGCGCGGGCGCACCCGTGGCGGCATCGGCAAAGCCGCGCTCCAGGGCGCGGGCAAACGTGAGCAGCTGACGGTCCTTAAACGCCGGACCCACCAGCTGGGCAGAAACGGGCAGCTGAGTATCCTCGCCCAAGCCCAGCGGCACCGAGATACCACCGTTGCCGCAAATGTTGAGCGAGATGGTGTACAGGTCGGAGAGGTACATCTGCGTGGGGTCGCTGATCTCGCCAAACTTAAAGGCCGTGCGCGGCGAGGCGGGCATGAGGATGGTGTCCACCTTGGCATACGCGGTGTCGTAGTCCTGCGTGATGAGCGTGCGGGCCTTTTGCGCAGCGTAGTAATACTTGTCGTACACGCCCGAGCTCAGCAGGTAGGCGCCGAGCATCTGACGGCGCTTGGCCTCGGCGCCAAAGCCGTGGGCGCGCGACAGCGAGCTCTGGTCGGACAGGTTGGCGCAGCCCTCCTCCTGATAGCCGTAGCGAATACCGTCGAAGCGGGCCAGGTTGGAGAACGCCTCGGCCGGGCCGATGACGTAGTAGGCGGCGATGGCGGCATCCAGGTGCGGCAGGTCGACCTCGACCAGCTCGGCGCCCTGGTTCTGCAGCTCCTGGGCGGCGCGCTGAACAGCGGACTTGACCTCGGGCGTCAGGCCCTCGGCCTCCATAAACGCGGGGATGATACCCACGCGCTTACCCTCGATGCTGTCGTTGAGATGCTCGGTAAAATCGACGGCGCAATCCTGGCTGGTGCAGTCGTAGGGATCGTGGCCCGCGCCGGTAAGCGCGTTCATGGCCAGCGCGACATCCTCGACCGTGCGGCCGAAGGGGCCCACCTGGTCGAGCGACGAGCCAAAGGCAACCACGCCGTAACGGCTCACGGCGCCATATGTGGGCTTAAAGCCCACCACGCCGCACAGCGACGCCGGCTGGCGAATGGAGCCGCCGGTGTCCGAGCCCAGCGAGAGCGCGACCTCGCCCGCGGCGACGGCGGCAGCGGAGCCGCCCGAGGAGCCGCCGGGCACGCGCTCGGTATCCCAGGGGTTGTTGGTGCGGTGGAACGCCGAGCTCTCGGTGGAGCTGCCAAAGGCAAACTCGTCCATGTTGGCCTTGCCCATGGGCAGGCAGCCGGCATCGAGCATGCGCTGGACGCAGGTGGCGGTGTAGACGCTCTGGTAGTTCTCGAGCATGCGGGAAGCGCAGGTGGTGCGCGTGCCCACAAGGTTCATGTTGTCCTTGATGGCCAGCGGCACGCCCGCGAGCGGGGGCAGCGGCTTGCCTGCGGCACGATCGGCATCCACGCGCGCGGCGGCCTCGAGCGCAAGCTCGGGCGCCACCTGCAGGAATGCCTGGACCCCGCCCTCGCGCGCCTCGATGGCGGCAAGGGAGGCCTGGGCCACCTCGGTAGCGGTAAAGTCGCCAGCGGCAACGCCCGTGGCAATCTGGACAGCGGTAAGGGAATCGAAGCTCTGCGCCATTACTCGCTCTCCCCCTCTCCCAAAATGGACGGCACGCGGAAGTAACGGTCGCGCGCGCTGCCGGCGTTTTCGAGCGCGACGTCGAGCGGCAGGTCGCGCTCGGGCTCGCGCAGGTCATCACCCATCACGTTGGACAGGCTTCCGATGGGATGGAACGTGGGCTCCACGTCGGGCAAGTCATATTGCAAGACGGGCTCGAGCATCTGGACGGCATCGTTCATGTAGGACGTCATCTGGGCGAGCTCGTCATCGGTCAGTGCGATCTTTGCGTACTCGGCGATACCGCGCACGTCTTTCTCGCTGAGTGCCATAGGCGCTCCCTTCCGCATAACAGTTAAACCGCTCTAGTATACAAGGCAACGCCGGCTTGGAGCAGGCGCTTTACCCAAATGCAGCGAAAACGTAACGAGGGCGGCGGTTGGCAGGCGGCGGGCCGGCGGTTCTGCAGCGAAACCGCACCGTCCATAGCGAAAACCGCCACAAAGGTGCCTGGCCCCGTTGTGGTGGCCGGATCCGCAGGATGGCATGACCCGGAGCGCAAACCGTCACAACATTCGACGTTATTCGGCAAAATCGCGATTTTCATCGAATGTTGTGATGGTTTTTACTGCTTTGCGGCACGATCCAAATGCCGGCGTCCAAACAGCAGCAGTGCCGCGGGAACCGCCGTCACGACCATACCCGCCCCGATGAGCGTCTGCTGCACGCCAAACGTCGCCGCCAGCCACGGGGCAATCGCCAGCGGCGCCACGCCGGCGAACATGTTGCCAAAGCCCATGACCGAGTTGACGCGACCGAGCTGTTCGAGCGGGGCCGTCGTTTGCACGATCGTGTTGTGGAGCGGGTTGACGAAGCCCCAGGCCACGCCCAGGGCAATCTGGCCGACGAGGGATACGCCCACGTACGGCGTTCCCACGTAGAGCAGGCTTCCCAGGCCCACGGACAGAAGCGCCACAAGCAGCGTCTTAAGGTTGACCAGGTGCGGCGGCAAGCGGAGCGCGACCACGGCGCCCAGCACCGCGCCCACGCCGCAGGCAGACGAGAGCCAGCCCATCCACTCGACACCGACATGCAGAACATCACGGTAGAAGAATGACTCCAGTGGATCGAAGGCGCCATAGCCAAAGTTCGAAAGGAAAATAATGCAGAACAGCAGGGCGAGGACGCTGTTGGTAAAGACTGTCTTGATGCTGGTCACGAAGGTGACGCGGGTGAATTTATTGGAGTCGGAGCTTTGATCGGCAGTACTTGCCGTTGTGCTGCTATCCGCGGGAGCACTTTCGCGCGCGGCGACGCGACCTGCTTGCGGCCTAAAGCCCCAACCGGCGACGAGCGCCAGTACGGTAAAGATCATCATGAGCAAAAACACCGCGTGTGACGATGCAGCCGCCGCGACAAAGCCGCCCAGCGTGGGGCCGACGATAATGCTCACGTTGGAGGACATGGTGATGGCGGAGTTGATGTCTCTGAGCTCGACGGGGTCGTCGGTGAGATACGCCGGATAGGACGTGGCGACGGGCTGGGCGAATCCTATCACAAAGCCCAGGAGCACCGCGCCGGCAAGGACTGTTCCGGTCGCGCTGCCAAAGGCGATAATCGCCGCGCCGGTTGCCAACGTGCCGAAGATACTCGCCCGGAAATGCCGGCACGGACCCCAAGCGTCAAGCGCCGCTCCACCCGCAAAGGATCCCAGGATCACGAAGACGTTCATAAACAGGACGGCCAGCGATGTCGCAACGACCGAGGCATCGTCTGCATAGGTGAGCGTTCCGATGACGCCGATGAAGTAGCTGGTCTGAAAGCCGGTATATATGAGGAAGCGCATTGCCACCAGGTGCTTAGCCTGCGCGGACAACGAAGGGTGAGGTTTTGAGAGAAGAGATACGAGCACGGAGACTCCTCGTTTCATACGAATACGGGCGGTGGACATTCGCCGCCGTCTGTCAAATCAATCTATCCGCATGAAACATTAAGGACGCATCAGGACCCTTCTCTCCGTTTTTCGCCCGTCATGAACTACTTGGTAGATTGTAAGGCATGTCACAAAAATCTACCAAAGCAAAAACCACCACAAAGATGCCTGGACCCTTTGTGGTGGAAATGACGTTTGCCCAGATAGAACCTGCCAAAATAAACCTGTCCCTTTTTGGCAGGTTTTAGGCCAGATGGTCTTGGATAAGGTCGCAGATGGCGCGGGCGTCGTTGATGTTGATGGCTCGGGTCGCAAAGCCTGCGTCGAAGGCCTGACGTGCCAGGGCTTCGTTGCAGGCAAGGGCCAGCGTGCGGCCGTCGACCAGGTCGAGCGAGCTCTTGCCACGCAGACGGTCGACACCGGAGCGCGCGACCACGATGTTGTCGAAGCCCTCGGTCTTGTAGCCCTCGATGATCACCACGTCGACATCGTTGTAGCGCGACAGCAGCTCGCGCGCGGGCATCTCGTCCCCCTCGCGCGTGTCAGCGTACTCCGCCCAGCGCGTGGCGCAGATGAGGCCCACGTGCTTGGATCCGGCCTGGTGATGGCGCCAGGTATCCTTAGCGGGCACGTCGATATCAAAGCCGTGGTGCCCGTGATGCTTGAGCGATCCCACGCGCAGGCCACGGCGGGTGAGCTCGGCAATGACCTTCTCGACGAGCGTGGTCTTGCCCGAGTTTTGGTAGCCGATAAACGCGATCGCGGGGACGGCCGGGGTCGGAGCTGCGGGCGCGACGGCGACGGGTGCGCTCGCGGGTGCGGCACCGTCAGTGGCCACGGCCTCAACAGCAGCGGCCTGACGCTCTGCGCGGTCCCATACGCCCGAGCGGCCGCCCTCCTTGTGCAACAGGCGCACGTCGACGATCTCCATACCGCGATCAACCGCTTTGCACATGTCGTAGATCGTTAGACACGCAGCACTCGCGCCGGTCAGGGCCTCCATCTCGATACCCGTCTTGCCCGTCACGCCGGCCGTAACCAGTACGTGAAAGCCAACCTGCCCGTCCGCGCGCGCCGGCGCCCAGCCCTCGGGCACGTCCTCGGCCGGCGTCCCCGCCGGAGCGATGGGAGCAATGTCGCACTTGCTCTTGGTAATGGGCAACGGATGGCACATGGGAATGATGTCGCTCGTGCGTTTGATGGCCATGATGCCCGCCACGCGCGCGCAGGCAAGCACGTCGCCCTTTTTGGCGCGGTCCTGCAGCACCATGGCCTGTGTCTCGGGATGCATGAGGATGGTGCCCTCGGCGATGGCGATGCGATGGGTCTCGGCCTTGTCGGACACATCGACCATGCGCACCTCGCCCTTGGCGTCCACGTGCGTCAGCTCGTTGCGACGTGCGTCACGGGCGGGTTCGGTGGCCGCGCTGGAAGTCGGCTGCGCGGACGCGTCGGCGTTGCCAGCATTCGCCGCGGCCGTGACTTTGTGGGCAGACATCGCGGCCCTGCGAGCGGCCTTGGTGGCGTCGGCGTACCTGCTCTTGGCCATATGATCATCCTCCGATTTGGGACATAAATCGTTGCGTGCCCTCAATTATCGCGTGTTCCTGCGGTTTGTGGGCCACGGCATCGCGCCAAATCGAAAGTACCTGCATATCATCACCACGGCGCAGGGCGTCGCGCACCGAATACTCGGCATCGCTAAACAGGCACGGACGCACGTTGCCATCGGCCGTCAGGCGCAGACGGTTGCAATTCGCACAAAAATGGTTGGACATGGCGCTAATGAAGCCAACCGTTCCCGCCGCGCCCGGAAAGCGCCAATAGCGCGCAGGGCCCGCGCCGGCAGGAGCATCGTTGATGTCGAGCGGCTCGAGCTCGCCCAGTCCCGTCGCGGTGGCCCCGGCATTGATGCGCGCCCGCAGCTCGTCACTCGGCACGGTATCGCTCGCGTCCCACAGCTCGGGATTGAGCGCGGGCGCACGCGGGTCCACAGCGCAATGCGAGCTCGTGCGCTCGTCGCCGATGGGCATATATTCGATAAAGCGCAGGTGGATGGGACGGTCGAGCGTGAGCCGCGCGAGGGCCGCCACATCCTGGTTGAGCCGGCGCACAACAACGCAGTTGACCTTAACGGGCTCAAAGCCCCAAGCCAGCGCCGCGTCGATGCCGGCCATGGTCTGCTCGAGCCGACCCAGGCGCGTGATCTTTCCAAAGAGCGTAGGGTCGAGCGTGTCGAGCGAGATGTTGACGCGGTTAAGCCCGGCATCTTTGAGCTGCGGCGCCAGCTTGGGCAGCAGGGCGCCGTTGGTGGTGAGCGAGATGTCCTCGATCTGAGGGATCGCGCGGATGTCGCGAATAAGCGGAATAATACGGCGGCTGACCAGCGGCTCGCCGCCCGTCAGGCGCACGCGGCGAATGCCCTCCCCCGCCACCAAGCGCACAAAGCGGGCGATTTCCTCGGCGCTGAGTAACTCGTCGTGTGCACGGGGCGCCACGCCATCGGCCGGCATGCAGTAAATGCAGCGGAAATTGCACTTGTCGGTAACGGCAATGCGCAGGTAGTTGATATCGCGGCCAAAACCGTCATGCTGCACGTGCCCGTCCACGCTGCCCTCCCCTCACGCGGCGTTTTATTCTTCGAAAAACATAATACCCCACGAGAGAATCATGCCGACACCCGTACGACAGGACAGGTCGCTTCGAATAAGACCGGCTTTCCAAGCCCATCCTCAACACACAAACCTTGACTCTACAATCGTTGTAGGGTTTTCACTACACTGGTATGGAAACAGACCCAGCCAGAAAGCCCCACCTATGGAACACGACCTCACACGCGGCAATGTCCTTAAGACCATCGCGGTCTTTGCCCTGCCCTATATGCTCTCGTACTTTTTGCAGATGCTCTACGGCATGGCCGACCTGTACATGATGGGGCAGTTTAGCGGTGCCGCCGGCATCACCGCCGTGGGCAATGGCGCACAGACGCTCTATATCATTACCGTGACGCTCGTGGGTCTGGCCATGGGAACGACGGTTATCGTCGGCCACGCCGTGGGCTCGCGCCGCTTCGATCGCGCCGAGACCGCCATCGGCAACACCATCACGCTGTTTATGGGTGTCTCGGTAGTGCTGGCAGTCATCCTGCTCGCACTGTGCCCGCAGATCGTGGCACTTATTGGCACGCCAGCCGAGGCAGTCGAAGGAACCGCCGCCTACCTGCGCATCTGCTTTGTCGGCATTCCGTTTATCGCCGCATACAACATCCTCTCGGCCATCTTTCGCGGGCTGGGCGATTCGCGCTCGCCCATGTACGTGATCGGCGTGGCGTGCATCATCAACATCGCGCTCGATTTTCTGTTTATCGGCCACATGGGACTCGGCCCCGTGGGTGCGGCACTCGGCACGGTAACCGCCCAGACGGCAAGCGTTGCCCTCGCGCTCGTGTGGCTTAAGAGCCGCCGCACGAACATCCACGTTAAGCGTAGCGACCTGCGCCCCCAGCCCGAGGTGCTCGGCGGCATCCTTAAGATCGGCGTGCCCGTGGCCGTGCAGGACGGCTGCATCCAGGTGGCGTTTATGTTTATCACCGTCATCGCCAACCATCGCGGACTGGTCGACGCCGCCGCCGTGGGCCTGGTCGAAAAGATGATCAGCTTTTTGTTCATTGTTCCGAGCTCCATGGGTGCCACCGTCAGCGCACTCACGGCGCAAAACGCCGGCGCGGGCAAGGGCGACCGCGCGCGTCAGGTGCTCAAAGACGCCATGACCATCTCGGTGGTGTACGGCTGCCTGATCACGGTGCTGATGTGGCTGGTGGCGCCGGCGTTTATTGGCTTTTTTGCCAAGGACGCTGCAGTAGTCGCTGCCGGCACCGGCTATATGCGCAGCTATATTTTCGACGCGATTTTTGCCGGCATCCACATTTGCTTTAGCGGCTTTTTCGCTGCATATGGCAAGAGCTACATCGGCTTTGCGCACAACGTGCTGGCCGTGGCACTCATTCGCGTGCCGGGCGCGTGGCTGCTGTCGAACGCCTATTCCGACACGCTGTTTCCCATGGGCATCGCCTCGCCGTGCGGGTCGATTCTGTCGGCAGTCATCTGTGTTGTCGCGTTTACCGTGCTCAACCGGCGCGGGGCTTTTGACAAGTTAGCAGCGTAGCGGGGCAACGCGAAATCGCCCTCATTGACGACATCATCAGCGACGACCCCGCGACCTACGTGACGCAGATCACGATGCCGGTTTCCCCAACAAAGTAAGAACCGCCCGGAAGGCATCGCACTTTCGGGCGGTTCTTCAATTTGACTATTGATGCCTTAAGCCTGGGGCACCTCACCGGTAGCTAGGATCTGCTCGAGTGCGTCCTCGTCCAGCACGGGCACACCCAGCTGCTCGGCCTTGGTGAGCTTGGAGCCCGCTTTGGGGCCGGCGACCAGATAGCTCGTCTTCTTTGATACGCTGCCCGAAACCTTGGCGCCGAGCACCTTGAGCGCCGCGCCCGCCTCGTCGCGCGTGCGGTTGACGAGCGTGCCGGTGAGCACGAAGGTCAGACCCGCGAGCGGCTGTGCGTCGGCGAGCTCGCCTGCCACGCCAGCGTCGGCTGCGGCTTGCGCGTGCGCGGCGCCCAAATCGACCTCGAGCGACAGGCCCGCCTGGCGCAGACGTTCCAGGACGGCAAGGTTCTCGGGCACGGCCAGGAACTGCTTGACGCTCGCCGCAATCTTGAGGCCGATGCCCTCGCACTCGGCAATATCCTCTTCGCTCGCCAAGATAAGCTTGTCAATCGACAGGAATCGCTCGGCGATGACCTCGCCCACGCTCTTGCCCACGTGACGGATGCCCAGGGCAAACAGCACGCGACCGAGCGGCTGACTCTTGGACTTGTTGAGCTCGGCGATGATTTTCTCGGCCGTCTTGAGGCCTACCGGAATGGGGTCGCCCTTCTTAACGCCCTTTTTGCTGTTGGAGCTGGCATAGGTGCGCCCCGTGTCCAGGCCTGCGATGTCGTCGACCGTGAGCTGGTAGAAGTCTGCGACGTCGTGAATCAGCCCGGCGGCGATCATCTTGTCGACGATCTCGTCGCCTAGGCCATCGACGTCCATGCAACCGCGGCTCACCCAGTGGAGCAGGCGCTCCTTGAGCTGTGCGGGGCAGTCGATGGACACGCAGCGGTAAGCCACCTCGCCATCCTCGTGGACCACGGGGCTACCGCACACGGGGCAGACCTCGGGCATATGCCAGTCGACCGAATCGGCCGGGCGCTTATCGAGCACCGGGCCCACGACCTCGGGGATTACGTCGCCCGCCTTGTGCACGATGATGGTGTCGCCCTCGCGCACGTTTTTGCGACGGATCTCGTCGATATTGTGCAGCGTGGCGCGCGCGATGGTGGAGCCGGCAACCGTCACCGGGTCGAACTCGGCGACCGGCGTGAGCACACCGGTGCGGCCCACCTGGATGCGAATTTCGCGCAGGATGGTCTGCTTTTCCTCGGGCGGAAACTTAAAGGCAATGGCCCAGCGTGGTGCGCGAGCGGTAAAGCCCAGGTCGAGCTGCTGCTGGAAGCTGTCAACCTTTACGACCACGCCGTCGATGTCGTAATCCAAGTCGCCGCGGTGCTCGAGCGCCTGGGCACAGAACTCGTGGACCTCGGCCGGCGTGGCACAACGAGCCACGTTAGGGTTGACGCTAAAGCCGGCGCTACGCAACCAGTCCAGAAACTCGCGCTGGCTGTGGACGTGCAGCGGGTCGGTATCGGCGATGGCATAGATAAAGGTGGCCAGGTCGCGGCGCGCCGTGACCTTGGGATCCTTCTGACGCAAGGATCCGGCAGCGGCGTTGCGCGGGTTGGCGAAGGGGTCGCGGCCCTCGGCATCGGCCTCTTCATTCAGGCGAACAAAGCTGCCCTTGGGCATGTACACCTCGCCGCGTACCTCGATGGTGCGCTCGCGGTCGGCGCCCATATGAGCGAGCGCCGGCTCGGATAGGTGCATGGGCACATCCTTGATAGTGCGCACATTAAGCGACACGTCCTCGCCCGTGGTGCCATCGCCGCGTGTGGCCGCGCGCACGAAGGTGCCGTTTTGGTAGGTAAGCGCGACGCCCAGACCGTCGATCTTAAGCTCACAGGTATAGGTAACGCTACCGGCACCGAGCGCATCCTCGGTGCGCTGGAGCCATGCGTCGAGCTCGTCCAGATCCATGGCATCGTCCATGGAATACATGCGTGCCATGTGCGTGACCGGTGTAAACTGCTCGCTCACGTAGCCGCCCACGCGCTGGGTATAGCTGTCGGGCGTCACCAGGTCGGGGTAGGCAGCCTCGATTTCTTGCAGTTCAACGAGCATTTTGTCGAAGGCGACGTCCGTGATCTCGGGCGCATCGAGCATGTAGTAGCGGTAGGCGTGGTAATCGAGCTCGTGGCGCAACTCAGCCGCACGCGCTGCCGCCTGGGCACGGTCATCGGCCGGCGCGGCGGTATCCGTGCTCGCTGGCGTTTCGGTATCGATGTCCACGCCGTCACCAAACAGGCTCGATTGCTCCATAGCGGCACTCCTTCGCTCGATTTCAAACGGATACTAGAGTACCACCGGTCGCAATGGGGCCGAATAGCGGTCTCAAACCGCACCGAATTGGCAGCGACCGGACCAGGGTTGGACAGTTAGTTCAGATTTGTATAATTACGCGCGCCGAATCGAGCTGAAATACCGTCTTTTCGCCCCAATCAATCGTTCTGGACGGCGAATTAGGTTTGCTTCCGTCTTCGAGACACCCATCTCGGCCCGTCTTTCATTTCAAAACCGTTCAAAACACGCCTCAGACCGCACCCGTTTTATACAAATCTGAACTAACTGTCCAAGCCCTTCCGAACCATGCCCTTGCCATTTCTAAATGATCCGTTTTCCTCCGTCCCCAACGGATCAATAAGAGAAGAGGGGCTGTCCCGCGCTGGCGGAACAGCCCCTCTGGCTTCGATATGTGCGATACAGCTCGTTAGAAACCCTGACCGTAGCCTTGCCCCTGACCCTGTTGGCCCAGCAGTTCTTCCAGGTACTGGCGCAGTTGCTCGTCGGTAATGCCGCCGTTGCCGGTGTCGGTCGCACTGTCGTTCTGCTGCTGGTTCTGCAGCTCCTCATCAGAACCCAGCTCGACCGTGACCTTTTTCTCTTCCTTGCCGCGCACGAGCGTGATCTCGACCTTCTCGCCCACCTCGTGGCTGCGCAGCGCGATAATCAGGCCATCGGCGCTCGTAATCTCATCGTCACCCAGCTTGGTGATGACGTCGCCCTCTTGGATGCCAGCCTTGGCGGCAGGACCGTCCTCGACGACACTTGCCACATATGCGCCGCTATCGGTGCCGAGATTGTTAGTGCGGGCGTTGAGCGCGTTGACGCTCGAAAGCGTGGCGCCCAGGTACGGGTGAACCGGCGTCTTGCCGTCGATAATCTGGTCGGCGATGTTCTTGGCATAGTTGACCGGAATGGCAAAGCCCACGCCCGAGCTGGAGCCCGAGTAGCTCTCGATAAGAGAGTTAATACCCACGAGTTCGCCATTGTCGTTAACGAGCGCGCCGCCGGAGTTGCCCGGGTTGATGGCAGCATCGGTCTGAATCATGTTGGCATAGATGGTGTTGCCGCTGGTAGAGCTCATGGCCGTGGAGCGATAGAGCGCCGAGACAATGCCCGTGGAGACAGACTGCTCGTTGCCGAACGGCGAGCCGATCGCCATGACCCACTCGCCCACGTTGAGCTTGGAGGAATCACCAATCTCGATCGGCGTGAGCTTGGAGGCGTCAGCATCCTTGAGCTTGATGACGGCCAGGTCGCTCGAGGCGTCGTTGCCCACGAACTCGGCCTCGTAGGTGGTACCGTCGTCCATGGTAACCACGTACTGGTCATAGCCATCGACCACATGGTTGTTGGTGAGGACGTGGCCCTCGGTATCGAGCACCACGCCCGAACCGACGCTGCCCGAACCATCCAACTCGTCGGCAGACTGCGAAAGCGAGCCATTCTGGCTACCGCTCGAAGTGGCGGTGATGGAAACGACGGAGGGCAGGGCCTTGGCAGAAACGGCCTCGGCAAGCGTGGTGTCCTCGGAGTCGATCGTAATCTTTTGCGTCGATGAACCCGAAGCACCCGCCGTCACGACATTCTTTCCGCCGCCAATGTTGAGCGTGCCACTCATAATGAGCGCGATGACCAGCAGGGCGCCGCAGGCGCAGCCGGCGAGCGCCGTAATAAAGATCGGCAGCTTTTTGGTCTTGGTCTTGACCACCGTGTGCTTGTTTACAACCTGCTGACCGCCCAGCGGCTGGCCGGTCCGTGTGTCGTAGGCCTGCACGTAGGGAATGTTGCCGTCGGCAGGCGTCGACTCCACCTGCACGCGCGGCTGCTGCTGGGTCTCGCCGGCGTTGCCCGCATCCTGGGGACGCTGGGAATCGTTCTCGCTCATGACTGCGATCCTTTCGTCTAATAACCAAAGGCCCGCCAAACATGTGGCGGGCCATCATTGTTCACGTTGAGTTGTACCCCAATATGCGGGCGAACGTGTATGAGAACGCAATCTTTAAGGAATGCTTAAGTTCTGCTGCAAACTCGAAAGGGATCCACGCATGCGGCAAAACCACCACGAAGGTGCCTGCCCCCTTTGCGGTGAAAAGCTAGTCCTTAAACAGATAGCCCACGCCGCGGACGGTGGTAATGTGCGCCGCAATCTGCGGGCCCACCTTAGAGCGGATGCGTCGAATGTGCACGTCGACGGTGCGCGTGCCGCCGCAGTACTCAAAACCCCACACGCGGTGCAGCAGCACTTCGCGGCTGTAGGCACGGTTGGGATGCGTCGCCAAAAAGCTCAGCAGCGAGTACTCCATCAGCGTCAGGTCGATGGGCTCGTCGTCGAGTGTCACCTGGTAGGTAGCCAGGTTAATCTCGAGGTTATCGATGTTGAGCACATCGTCGGCGGTGATGGTCTCCTCCTCGCCCATCAGGCGCTGCGCACGAGCCTTGAGCTCGTTGGGCGTCGCCGTGGGGCATACAAAGTCGGCATGCGCGTGATTGGGCAGGCGCAGGGTGCCGAGCGCCTCGTCGTCGACGATCACCAACATGGGGACGCCGCCACGATCGTCAAGCCACTTGGCAATCTGATCGATGCGGTCGCTGCGGATGCCATCGGAATCGAGGATCAACAGGTCAAAGTCATGCGCCGCAGTCGGCGAATCGGGGGTTGCCAGGCTCACCTCGACACCCAGGGTGGTCGTCAAGCTGCGGGCAAACTCGTGGAAGCGCGTCGTGCGCGCCATGAACAGGGCACTCTTTTCGGACATATCGACCTCCAAGGAAATGAGCTCAATCGTACTGGAACAAGCCGGCGCGATTAGGAGTTCGCCAGATAATGCTTGATCTCCCACTCGGTAATCGTGGACTCAAACTTATGCCACTCGTCGCGCTTCTTTTTGAGGAAGAAGCTGTGGATGTGCTCGCCGAGGGCATCCTTCATAAACTGCGAGTCCTCAAACACGTCGAGCGCCTCTTTGAGCGAGCGCGGCAGCGGCGTATAGCCGGCCTCGACCATCTGACGGTCGGTAAGCTTGAGCGTCTCGGCCGTTGCCTCGGGCGGGAGTTCCAGCTTGCGCTCGATGCCGTCCAGACCAGCCGCCAGCGTGACGGCGTTGACCAGGTACGGATTGGCCATGGGATCGGGGCTGCGAAGCTCGATGCGCGTGGACAGCTGCTTGCCGGGCTTGTAGACCGGGATGCGGACCATGCTCGCGCGGTTGCGCAGGCCCCACGTAGCGTACTGTGGCACGGAGTCGCCGCCCGTGGTGATGCGCTTGTACGAGTTGACCGTGGGGTTGGTGATGGCGCTGATCTCGCGCGCGTGTGCCAGAATGCCGGCCATATAGTGCTTGGCGATATCGGAGAGGTGGTACTTCTCGTCGTCCTCGCCCCAAAAGACGTTGTTGCCGTCGTGGTCGAACAGCGACTGATGCAAAAACATGGCGCTGCCGTCCTCGCCCGCCAGTGGCTTGGGCATAAAGGAGGCGTGGCAACCGCTCTCGTAGGCCTGCTGCTTAATGATGAGTTTGGCCGTGGTGATGGCGTCGGACATGCTCAGGGCCTCGGCGTGACGCAAGCTCATGCCGTGCTGCGAGCGGCCGGCGGCGTGGAAGGTGTACTCCACGGGCACGGACATCTTCTCGAGCGTGAGCACCGTGTTGCGGCGCAGGTCGCGAGCGGCATCGCTCACCGAAAGGTCGAAGTAGCCCACGTTGTCGAGCGGCTCGGGGGTGTGCTCGTCGGGGAAGTAGTAATACTCCAGCTCGGCACCCACGTTGAGCAGGTAGCCGGCCTTCTCGGCCTTATAGAACATGCGGCGCAGGGCGTCGCGCGGGTCGCCGGCAAACGGCTTGCGATCGGGAGTGCACACATCGCAGAACACGCGGGCGACGCCGTTATGGCTCGGGCGCCACGGCAGGATCTGGAAGGTCGAGGCGTCAGGGAACGCGAGCATGTCGGCTTCCTCGGGCGTGGCAAAGCCCTCGATGGCGGAGCCGTCAAAGCCAATACCCTCCTCAAAAGCGACCTCGAGGTCTTCGGGGCTAATGGCAAAGTTCTTGAGGCGGCCGAGAATGTCGACAAACCACAGACGCACAAAGCGGATGTCACGCTGCTCTACGGAACGGAGTACGTAATCGATGTTCTGCTGGTTCATGTCGCTCCCCTTTCTTTTGGGCGGGTTTCGACTGGTCTATATCGCAGATACTATCGCAGAAAAATGTTTCCGCAGGGTTAAAGCGTATCAAGCGCCCAAAAAACGTGCGCGAACAGGCAGTTACGAACGAGCGGCTAGCGCGAGGTCGAAGCGCGGTGTTCGATGTGGCCGGGAACCTCGATGCGTTTAGGCGCCAGCTTTGCGGCATCGCCCACGGTGGTGGTAACAACGTCGATACGCTCGGAGAGGCGATCGACCACGCGCTCGGCGATGGTGAGGGTGTCCTGCGCGGCCGTGGTGACTCCGCCAAAGAGCACATGGTTCCAGGGATAGTCGTCAAACGTCGCGATCTTGAGCCCCGCCGGCAGCGAGGGACCAAGCTGCGCCAGCGCCTCGGTCAGGCGCAGGAAAACCAGGCCGTTGACGGCAATGAGGCCGAGCTCTTTTCCTGCATAGCCGCGGATGGTCTTGTCCAGGCGGCCGACGCCCGTGGCGCCGCCATCGGCCAAGGTGATAACCTCGCCGGCAAGGCTGCGGCGCGAAAGCTCGTCGGTAAAGGCCTCGGCGCGCTCGCGACGGACGGGGCTGTCGTCGCTTGCTTCGGTGAGCAGGCACAGGCACTCGCTGCCAGCGGCGGTCAAGGCGTCTACCAAGCCGGCGACCAGCTCACGGTTGTTAGATGTCACCAGATCGACACCGCCGTCGGCAACGTCGCGGTCGAGCAGCACAACGGGCAGGCGTCCCGCTGCCGCGACGATCGCCTCGTCGTTACCACCGCAGGTATTGACGACCAGGCCGTCCACGCCAGCGTCGATAAGCCTGGTGAGCGACTCGGCCTCCTTGGCGGGATCGTTGCCGCTAATGGCTGTCATGAGCGAGCAGCCGCGCGCGGCGGCGCTGGCGGAAAGGCCCTCGAGCATGGCGCTGGAGAACGGGTTGGCGATGTCGGCCAAGATCACGCCGATGAGGTTGGTACGCGAGCTGCGCAGATTGCGCGCGGCGGCACGTGGGCGATAGCCGGTACGCTCGATAACCTCCGCAATGCGAGCACGGGTTTCCTCGGTCATTTGCCCGGGGCGGTTATTGAGATAGCGCGAGACCGTGGCCGGGCTCACACCCGCCTCGACGGCAATGTCCTTGATTCTCATCTGCGCCATAGCGCACCCCGTTTCCCCATTGTCGGCAGTCTGAGCCATTTTAGGCATTTTTTAAAATTCTCGGTTGCAAAACGCTGTAGGTGAGCAGCATCGTTTTTGCGTCTCGAGCAGATGCGATAATGGGCTAGATAGCCGAGTCTTTGGACAGCTCAAAATAATCGGGATGTAAGGCGATAACCGGACCTTGCTCTTCGGGCATCAGGTGCAGGTGTGTCTCGGCCAGATAGCTCGCCGCGTCGGTATCGCCCCTCTTAATGGCCTCGAGAATCCGGCGATGCTGCCGACGAATCGGCTCCCAATCTAGATCCTGCGACACCATACGCAACCAGTTGTATCGCTCAAAATGCGTATTGACGCTCTTCATCCAATCCCACAACATGTGACGGCCGGCAATCTCAAAACACGTCTCATGGAACAGGTTGTCCAGGTCAAAGAAACGACGCGTTTCGCCATGGTCGAGCGACTCGGACTCGGCAAGAATCTGATCGAGCCGATGCTTTTGCTCGGGCGTGGCGACCGAGCAGCATTTAATGAGTACGCTTCGCTCGAGTTTCTCGCGCAAGAAACAGGCGTTCTCGGCGCGCTCCATGCTGATCTTAGAGACGTAGGTGCCGCTTTTGGGACGCGTTTCCACCAGCTCCTGCTCACGCAGGCGCACAAAGGACTCGCGAATGGGCGTACGCCCGATTCCCGTCTCCTTTTCCAGACCAATCGCCGAAAGGCGCGTGCCGGGCTTGAGCTCGGCATAGATGATCTTGGAGCGCAGTGCATTGTATGCCTGATCTTGCAAGCTTTGATTATGCTGGTGCTGTTCCATAAAGCCCTCGGATAAACCCTCGGTTAGTCGAATACCACCATGCAATACTATCGCATCGACACGTCCCAGCTCCCAATCAGTCTTTTTGGGACGGGGCTCTTTTAGCTGCCCTAGCCCGCAGATCGGCCCTTTGCCACAAAAGTGGCCCATCTACTACGTTAACACGGATAGCCTCGGCCATACCAAAAACCGTGGAAACAAAACCGCAGGTAGGCAGCTTGTCGATTTTCGAAAAAGCCGACTATGGTTGACCCCTGAGGCTTAAACGTAGTAGATAGGCCCTTTTCGTGGCGCAGCACTACTGCACCCCAAATTGGCACCCCGAGCCTGTTATAAGTTGCTGCGAAATACGGACGGTTGATGATCAAGGCGCGCTATGCGGGTTGCTATAGCTCGAACGTCCCACGTCCGATGCACCAAAGCGTTTGCGACAGCTTCGCGAAACGCCTCGAGAGGAATTCGATCGGTTTGGACGCGCTCCATCCCTTCGATACGCTCATAACGGTAGTAGCGTGCAAACATAGCCACCGCCCTGTCCACCTGCTCAATTGCGGATATATTTGTCGCCGCCTCGCGATCCAAGTATTACATCCTCGGTATCACCAAAACGGACGCAGTCGATGCCCGGAAAATTATTCTTATCCGCCAAAATCGCCGCAACGTTGGTATAGCCGTCTTTGCCGAGCAAGCGAAGCGTGCGCATAATATCCGGCGTTAGCTCAGAAATGCCGAGATGTTCAACACACTTATGCTCGAGCGTGTGAAAACTCAAGTCCTGGCGAGCCGACGTGAGCGCGTCGAACGTTACGTTGCTGCCTTCGAGCGTCAGCCTGCCATACTCAAACCGGTCGACCTCCACCGTTGCCGAATCGTTTCGCCTGTAGGCCTTCAAGATATAAGACGAAAACCGTTTGCGTACTGATTTATCCGAGACGCAAACGGTTTTCATCTTGATTTGCGTACGGAATTAAGACGCATAATTTCGCTTTCGTATGGCTCAATCGATCACGATACGATGTATCTGCACCTGGCCTACAACCGCAACATGATTGTGGAAGGCACACAGACAAAAGGCATTTAAGGCTCGGCAATGATCTTTCTTTGATAAAACGCAAGCGGCGGCCGCCCAAACACGGGACGGCCGCCGCTTGCGTTTTATCAAATGGTGCAATGGGGTCAGGTTCACATGCACCAAGTTGGTGCAAAGCAACCTGTCCCCATGCAACAAGGGGTTGACTAGAGCTCGCAGGCGACCTTGTAGCCATCGCCGATGGCGTCGCGAATGTTGCCGCACTTGTTGGCATCGCCCAGCACGTGAGTGGTAACGCCGGCTGCCGCCAGGTCGTCGGCCAACTTGGTATTGGGACGATAGCCCATAGCAAGCACCAGCGTATCGGCGCCGGCGATGGTGTGGACCTCGCCGTCCTTCTCGTAGCTGATAGTGTCCTCGGTAATCTCGGTCACCTTGGCCTCGGTCAGCACGTGAACGCCCTTTGAGAGCATGCGCGTGATGAGCACCGCGCGACCGGCACCACCCTCGTTGGCGGCGAGCGTCTTGGTCATCTCGATGACGGTGACGTCGCGGTTGGCCGGCGACAGGTCGTTGACCAACGGGGCCAGGTAATCGGCCGTCTCGCAGCCAACGGTGCCGCCACCCACGATGACGATCTTCTTGCCCGGGAAAGCCTTGCCGCCCAACAGGTCGTCAGCCGTCATAACCTGCTTAAAGCCCTGCATGAAGGCCGGGGCGATAGGCTCGGCGCCATAGGCCAGGACGACCTCGTAGTCGGCGTAGTCACGCTGAATGTCCTCGGCAGTAAGCTCGGTGCCAAAGACGCACTTTACGCCGGCCTCGGCCAGGCGACGGTACTGATACTTGATCACGCGGGTGAGTTCCTGCTTTGCCGGCGGAACGGCTGCGATGCGCATCTCGCCGCCCGGTTCGTCCTGCTTATCCACGAGCACCACGTTGTGGCCGCGCTTAGCAGCAATGTAGGCAGCCTCCATGCCCGCAGGACCAGCGCCCACAACCAGTACGTTCTTGGTCACGGCGGCAGGCTCGTAGCCAGCCTCGTCGCGCTCCACGTCCGGGTTGACAGTGCAGGAGATGCGCTTGCCAAACATAATGCCGTTCAGGCAGCGCAGGCAGCCGATGCAGGGGCGGATGTCGTCGGCGTTGCCAGCGGCTGCCTTGTTGCAGAACTCGGCATCGCACAGATTGGCGCGGCCCATCATACAGATGTCGGCAGCGCCGTCCTCGATCAGCTCCTCGGCGATCCAGGCCTCGTTAATGCGTCCGACGGTGGCGACGGGAATGTTGACGTGCTTTTTGATCTCGCGCGAGCAGGCGGCGTGCGAGGCCTGCTGCGTGCCGGCGGCGGGAATCGCGGAGCCGCGCTTGATGGTGGTGCCGCCCGACACGTGAATCATGTCGACGCCGGCCTTTTCCAGGCGACGCGAGACGTAGATCATGTCGTTGAGGGTCAGGCCGCCATCGGTGTACTCATCGCCCGAGATGCGGACGTCGATGATAAAGTCCTTGCCGCAGCGCTCGCGAATCTCGGCGATGACCTCGAGCAAGAAGCGCATGCGAGCGTCGAGCGAGCCGCCGTACTCGTCGGTACGCTTGTTGTAGAGCGGAGTCAAAAAGCCGCCGAGCATGCCGTGGGCGTGTGCCGCATGGACCTCGACGCCATCGACACCGGCCCTCTGCATACGTACGGCAGCGTCGCCAAACTGATGCGTGAGCTCGTGGATCTCATCGATCGTGATAGGACGCGGTGCCTCGCGGGCATAGGACGGGCCCACAAAGGACGGAGCGATCAGGCGCGGCGTGCCCGGAACGTTAAAGGCCATGTAGGCGGGGTGAAAGAGCTGCGGCATGATCTTGCAGCCATACTCGTGGACGGCCGCGGCGAGCTTTTCCCAGCCGGGGATAAACGTGTCGTCGTAGCAGCACATGTCACCCGGTAGATAGGTATAGGTGGGCTCGACCGTCACGACCTCGGTGATGATGAGGCCAACGCCGCCCTTGGCACGGGCACGGTAATGATCGACCAAGTCGTCGGTCACATAGCCGTGATCGGCCAAGTTGGTGGACACCGGCGGCATAAAGACGCGGTTCTTGACCTCGGTCGTACCGACCTTGATCGGACTAAAGAGCATCGGGTAGGCACAGGACTCCATACAGGGTTCCTTTCGTTTGAGCCGCTCGGCGGCAGTTGCTAACACACCTATCGTATCAGCAACTGCCGTATCCGCAGTCATACATGCCCAAACGCCGGTCGGCTAATGAATACCGCGGCCCAAGTCTTCGGCAATTTTGTCCACGCCCTTAAGTGCGGCGCACGTCTTTTTGTTGGAGCAATGCCCCGTGCAAACGCCACCCTGAGAACAGTCGGCGCAGGTGCCCTTGCGGTAGATGCGCACGCATACCGCAACAAACGCAATACCGATAACAGCCAGAACAACAATATCGATAGGTGCCATAGCAAGCCTCCTCTAGTTAACCATAACTTACTTTACCCCATTCTCCACCTGCCAAAAAGGGACAGGTTTATTTTGGTCGGTTTTATCTGCGGAAACGCCACATCTCCCCCACCGCCAAAAAGCCCGAGTGTCGCTGGGACACCCGGGCTCGTGGAAAGGGGCTAATCCTTATTCGGACTTAAGCGGAAACTGCGGCGGAAGCAGTGCTGGTCTCGTCCTCGTCGGTCCATGCATGCGCAGGGATAGGACGAAAGATCTGGAAGAGCATCGCAACCAGCAGCACGATGGCCACAATCGTCCAGATACCAAACTGCCCCAGAACAAGCAGGTTGTAGAACTGGTTGATGAACAGGCCGATCACCCAAGCGAAGGCGCACTCGTAACCGATGGCAATCGCGGTCCACTTTCCGGAATCCATCTGGTTGCGGATAGTGCCCATGGCGGCAAAGCACGGAGCGCACAGCAGGTTGAATGCGCCAAAGGCAACGCAAGCGCCCATGGTGGGGAACATGCCGGCAAACGCGGTCCACAGGCTCGGGTCGGTCTCGGCGGCATCAGCCACGGACAGCAGCGAGCCGGCGGTGGCGACGACGTTCTCCTTAGCCACAAGGCCCGAGACGGTCAGCGCAGTTGCCTGCCAGGTGCTAAAGCCGAGCGGAGCGAAGATCCAAGCGACCAGGTTACCGAGCATGGCAAGCACGGAGTAGTCCATGAACTCCTCGGGGATGCCGTCCATTGCAGGCAGGAAGCCAAAGGAACCGTTGTAGCTTCCAAAGTTGGAGAGGAACCAAACAACGACGGTGGATGCGAAGATGACCGTGCCGGCCTTCTTGATAAAGGCCCAGCAGCGCTCCCACACGTGCAGTGCCCAAGAGCGGATCGCCGGGAAGTGGTAGGCAGGAAGCTCCATAACGAACGGCGTCGGGCGACCGGCGAAGAGCTTGGTCTTCTTGAGCATAAGGCCCGAGGCGATGACGGCGAAGACGCCCAGGAAGTAGAAGAGCGGGCTGATCCACGCGGCGGTGGTGGAAGAATCGCCGATGATGGAACCCATGAGCAGGGCGATGATCGGCAGCTTGGCGCCACAGGGAATAAACGTGGTGGTCATGACCGTCATGCGGCGGTCCTTCTCGTTCTCGATGGTCTTGGTGGCCATGACGCCGGGAACGCCACAGCCCGAGGACACGAGCATGGGGATAAAGGACTTACCGGACAGGCCAAAGCGGCGGAACACGCGATCCATGATGAAGGCGACGCGGGCCATATAGCCGCAGTCCTCCAGGAAGGACAGCATGACGAACAGCAGGAACATCTGCGGCACAAAGCCAAAGATGGCGCCCAAACCGCCGACGATGCCGTCGCAGACCAGCGAATCGACCAGGCCGCCGTCCTCGGTGCCACCCGCCACAAGGGCATCGTGCACCACGGTGGTGATACCCGGGACATAGGGGCCGTACTGCGCCGGGTCAACCGAGTCGGCATCGTCGCCCGCAGCCTCGACGGCTGCATCGTAGGCGTCGCGGCCCTGACCGAGCACATACCAACCGTCGGTACCAAAGAGCTGGTCGTTGGTGAAGTCGGTCACCGTGCCGCCTAAGGTGGAAACGGCGATGTAGTACACGCAGAACATGATGACCACAAAGATCGGCAGGCCCAGGATACGGTTGGTAACCACACGGTCGATCTTCTCGGAGGTGCTCATCTTGGCCGGAGCCTTGGTGAGGCACTCGTCGATGATGTGCGCGATGACGCCATAGCGCTCACCGGTGATGATGGACTCGGCGTCGTCATCGCAGTCCTGCTCGCACTGGGCGACCAGCTCTTCCACGCGAGCGGCCTTCTCCTTGGTGAGGTTGATGAGCTTGCAGGCGTCCGCATCACGCTCGAACAGCTTGACCGCGTAGTAGCGACGCTTGTTGGCGGGAACGCTCGCCGGCAGGTTGTTTTCGATGTGGTCCAGAACGTCCTCGATGGAGGAATCGAACTTGTGCTCCGGCACCTGGCCCTTGGAAGCAGCGGACTTCTTAACCTGCTCGAACAGCTCCTTAATACCCTTGTTCTTAAGGGCCGAAATCATCATGACCGGACAGCCGAGCTTCTTGGAGAGCTTGTCTGTGTCGATCTTGTCGCCGTTCTTCTCGACCAAGTCGACCATGTTAAGGGCAACGACCACGGGTAGGCCGGTCTCGATAACCTGAAGCGCCAGGTACAGGTTGCGCTCGAGGTTGGTGGCGTCGACCACCTGAACGACGACATCGGGCTCGCCGCTCATGAGGTAATCGCGTGAGCATTGCTCCTCGGGGCTGTAGGGGGAAAGCGAGTAGATGCCGGGGAGGTCCGTGATGGTAACGTTCTTGTCGCTTAGGAGCTTGGCCTCCTTTTTCTCAACCGTGACGCCGGGCCAGTTGCCAACGTAGCCGTTGGCGCCGGTGATCAGGTTGAAAAGCGTGGTCTTGCCGCAGTTGGGGTTACCCGCCAGCGCGACATGGATCTGAGAATCCGCCATTCAATCCTTCTTCCTTGTGCGCCCGCGCTGCTTTCTCCGCGCGGGCTGGATAATGTGCTTCAAAGTTGCTGCATCAAGTTAGAAAACTCTAACTTAATCTGCAGAAATATACGCCGTGGGCCCTTACTGGACCTCGACGACGGCCGCCTCCTCCTTGCGGATGGAAAGCTCGTAGCCGCGCACGTTGATCTCGACCGGATCGCCGAGCGGTGCAACCTTCACGACCTTGAACGAAGTGCCCTTTATGAGCCCCAGGTCCATAAGGTGGCGGCGAAGTGCGCCCTCACCGTGAAGCTTGACGATGGTAGAGCTCTCGCCCACCTTAACGTCACCCAACGTCTTCATCCTCTTATCCCCCTTTCGGTTTTTATGAAATGCTGCAGATTAACCGACGGTCATGATGTGCATGGCAACCTTGGAATCGATGCCAAAGCGTGAGCCCAGCACCGTGACGATGATATTGGCGCCACTCGAGCTCACCACGTGGATCTCGCTGCCCTCGACAAAGCCGAGGTCCTTGAGACGGTGCTTTATGTCCTCATTGCCCTTTACACGAGACACGTGCACGGTTTCGCCCGCTTTTACCATCGAAAGCGGCATGGCCGGCATCTGCGGTCCGCAAGACATGAGTGAGCTCCTAACATCGGTTCGTCCTCAACATCGACGCGATAAAAGTTAACCGCGTCTATGTTCGAACTAGTAAACTAACATACGGTTAACTTTTTGGAAAGAATCTCTATTCAGTTTTCGAAAAAGTTTCCCATATTAAACAAAGGCACCGCAAAGACGGTCTCTTTGCGGTGCCTTGTCATACCAATGTATGCAACAGAGGGGACTCTCCCTTTTTCACATTGTTACGCTTAGAGCGAGAGGTTTCTGATCGACGTGACGCACGAGGCCTCATCCACGCCCGAAACATGAAAGACGACGCTCTCACCGCACTCACCATAGAGGGCCATGAGTCCCATGATATCGCGGCCATCCGTGTGGCGATCGCCGATGCTGACCGACACGTCACTACGATGCTTGGCGATAATGTCATAGAGCAGCGCAACCGGGCGGGCATGTAGTCCCAACGGATCTTTAATCGTCTTTGTAAACTCGACCATGTCCCCTCCCGCAGCATCGCACATTTGGCCGGCCAAACCCAGCCACGTGGTAGTTATTGTAGCGTTAGATGCTTGTCGAGAGCGGGACGGAAACCACATCCCACTTCGAGTGTCAACGATGGGACACAGTTTCCGCCAGAAGGCTCAACCGGAAACTGTGCCCCATTATTTTGCCGAATTCTGGGCCGCGCTTTCCCAGAGGGCCCCCTTTGGGAAAGCGCGGCCCATTCTGGACGCAGATTCCGGGACGCACTTCCCCGACGTCCGGTCACCCTATGCCCTCGCAACGCCCGCGCATAAAAAACGAGGGAAGGCACGCGTCCTTCCCTCGTTAGAGACAATATGTAGCCGCTCGTCTACATCAAGCGCAGGCTGACGTCCTTGAGTTGGGCGCCGGAAACGGCACTCGGGGCGCCCGACATAAGGTCGGAACCGCTGGCCGTCTTGGGGAACGCCATGACGTCGCGGATGGAATCGGAGCCAGTAAGCAGCATGCACACGCGGTCCAGACCCAGAGCAAAACCGCCCATCGGGGGCGCACCAAACTTGAGCGCCTCCATGAGGAAGCCAAACTGCGACTCGGCGCGCTCCTCGGTAAAGCCCAGGAGCTTGAGCATGGACATCTGCATCTCGGCGTTATGGATGCGCATGCCACCGCCGCCGGCCTCAAAACCGTCCATGACAAAGTCGTAGGTGCAGGAACCGGCAGCCAACGGGTCGGCCTCGATCTTGGCGATGTCGGTCTCGGTCGGCAGAGTGAACGGCTGGTGCTCGGCTGCATAGGCCTTGCGGTCCTCATCCCAGTGGAACAGCGGGAAGTTGACGACCCACAGGAAGTCGTGACCCTCGCGTTTGATCTCGAGTGCGTTGGCCATGTGAGAGCGCATGCCGCCCAGGATCTCGTCAGAAAGCAGGCGCGGGCCGGCGGCGAACATCACGAGGTCGCCAGGCTCGACGTTCATGCGCTCGCGCAGAGCCGCCATCTCCTCGTCCGAGAAGAACTTGACGATGGGGCTGTTGATGGAGCCGTCCTCGCGGAAAGCGATCCAGGCCAGACCCTTGGCGCCAAACGTGGAGGCCACGCCGGCGAGCTTATCGATCTTGGCACGTGCCCAGGCACCGGCGCCCTTGGCGTTGATGGCCTTGACGACAGAGCCCTCCTCGTTTGCGGCAGTTGCAAAGACCTTGAACTTGGAGTTGGTAAAGATGTCGGTCAGATCGACCAGATGCATGCCATAGCGGGTATCGGGCTTGTCGGAGCCATAGGTGTCCATGGCCTCCCAGTAGTCCATGCGACGCAGCGGCGTGGGCATCTCGACACCCATGCGACCGAAGGCGTCGGCCAAGACCTCTTCGAGTGCGCTCATGACGTCGTTCTGGTCCACGAAGGACATCTCGATATCGACCTGGGTGAACTCGGGCTGACGGTCGGCACGCAAGTCCTCGTCGCGGAAGCACTTGGCAACCTGGTAGTAGCGCTCGACGCCACCGACCATGAGCAGCTGCTTTAGGAGCTGCGGGGACTGCGGCAGGGCGTAGAAGTTACCCGGCTGAATACGGCTGGGAACGATGAAGTCGCGGGCGCCCTCGGGCGTGGACTTGAACAGGGAGGGTGTCTCGACCTCCATGAACTCACGGTTGTGAAGCGCCTCGCGAATGGCAAAGGTGAAGTCGGAGCGCAGCTTGAGGTTGGCCATCATCTCGGGACGACGGAGGTCCAGATAGCGATAGCGCAGACGGGTGTCCTCGCTGGTCTCGATGCCGTCCTCGATCTGGAACGGCGGGGTGACGGAGGTGTTGAGCACCTCGGCGTGGTCGGTCAGGACCTCGATCTCGCCGGTCGCGAGCTTGGCGTTGGTGGTCTCCTCGCCACGGGCGCGCACGATGCCGTGAATCTTGATGGGCCACTCGGGACGCATGGTCTCGGCGATCTTAAAGGCATCGCCGTCGGAGTGCTCGGGGTCGAAGGTGAGCTGCGTGATGCCCTCGCGGTCGCGAAGGTCGCAGAAGATAAGGCCGCCGTGGTCGCGGCGACGGCTCACCCAACCGGTGAGGGTGACCTCTTCGCCCACGTTCTCGCGGCGAAGCTCGCCGCAGGTATGGGTGTGCATGGAATGCTCGTCGATGGGACGGGTCTGGCTCATACCAGTGATCCTCCTTTATGGATCTGTGCCGCCCCGTGTCGTTCCGGGCGGCGTCGTACAGATTTGCCCAGCCTGCGTAAACCGCGCAGCCGGACATGGCGTTCTATCTTATCGCACCCGCGCCGATGTACCGCGAAAAAGTGGCTCCCGCTCAAAGACTTGACGGAGACGAAACAATTGGCGCGGCCTGGCCGTCGCCAAGGCGCGCCGCGTGCGACAATGTGCCTACAATACAACCGCACTCGGAAAGGCCCACCATGACTGCACGCCTCATCGTTATGGATATCGATTCCACGCTCATCAACCAGGAGGTCATCGACCTGTTGGGCGAGGAAGCAGGCGTGGGCGGGCAAGTTGCGCGGATCACCGAACGCGCCATGCGCGGCGAGCTCGACTTTAAGCAGGCGCTCGAGGAGCGCGTGGGCCTGCTTGCCGGCCTGGACGAGAGCGTTTTCGAGCGCACCTTTGAGCGCGTGACGTTTACCCCCGGCGCACTGGAGCTTGTGCGCTCGGCGCACAGCAAGGGCTGGAAGGTCGGCGTGGTAAGCGGCGGCTTCCACGAGGTCGCCGACAAGATCGTAGCTGCCGCGGGCATCGATTTTTGCCTGGCCAACCGCCTGGAGGTCGTAGACGGCAAGCTCACGGGCAAGCTGGCGGCAGACATTGTGACCAAGGAATCCAAGCTTATCCAGCTACTGGATTGGGCGGTTGAGTGCGGTGTCGATATGGCCCATACCGTGGCGATCGGCGACGGCGCCAACGACATCCCCATGATTCAGGCCGCGGGCACGGGCATCGCATTTTGCGCCAAGCCCAAGACGCGCGAGGCCGCTCCGTTTGCCATCGACGAGCGCAACCTGATGCTCGCCATGGATATCATCCTGCGTGACTAGCCGATCCATCTAACAACAGAATCAAATTCCCTATATCTAGTTTCCGAACAATTTTGTCTTAGTGTTCGGAAACATACCCTTTGAGTGCTAGACTTTGCGCCGTCGAAGGGAAGATATATGGATAAGCGAGATCTTGAGCAGTTACTGAGCGATGTTGCCGACGGAGCAGTCACCCCGGCAGTCGCCCTTACGCGCATCCAAACGGCGCCAACCGCCGATCTGGGTTTTGCGCAGCTCGATCTTTCGCGCGGGGTGCGCCAGGGGGCCGGTGAGGTTGTCTACGGCGCCGGTAAAACCGCCGAGCAGATTGCCGCCATTATCAAAGCGCTGCGCGATGCCGGTCAGGAGCGCATCCTAGTCACGCGCTTGGACGCCGAGAAGGCAACCCGTACCTCGGAGCTCCTCGACAACGGTATCGACCTGGGATATGTCCCGAACGCCCAGCTCGCCCTCGTAGGCGGTAAGCCCTCCCCTACCGGTAACGGACGCATCGTTGTCGCCTGCGCCGGCACGAGCGACTTGCCCGTCGCCGAAGAAGCCGCGTTGACGGCCGAGTTCTACGGCAACGAGGTCGACCGCCTCTACGACGTAGGTGTCGCCGGCCTGCACCGTCTGCTCGCGCATGCCGAGGAACTTGCCCAGGCACAGGTGGTCATCGCCATTGCCGGCATGGAGGGCGCGCTGGCGAGCGTTATCGGCGGTCTGGTAAGCTGTCCGGTCATCGCCGTTCCCACCAGCGTGGGCTACGGCGCGAGCTTTGGTGGCGTAGCCGCGCTGCTCGCCATGCTCAACTCCTGCGCCAGCGGCGTTTCGGTCGTCAATATCGACAATGGCTTTGGTGCCGCCTACCAGGCAAGTCTTATCAATCATCTGAGCGCCGGAACACCCTGCGCCCGTTAAGGAGCATTCCATGTCCAACCATCAGCATACGCTTATCATCGACGGCACCTCGGGCATCAGCGGCGATATGACCGTCGCGGCCCTGCTCGACCTGGGCGCCAGCGAGGAGCACCTGCGCGAACAGCTCGCCACGCTGCCGGTCGACGGCTTTACGATCGCCGTCACGCGTGCAAACAAGCATGGCATCGACGCCTGCGACTTTGACGTTCAGCTGGCAGAGGAGCTCGAGAACCACGACCACGACATGGCCTGGCTCTTTGGCAACGAAACAGCTGCCGAGCACACGCACGAGCATGAGCACCACCATCATGACCATGGCGGACATGAACACGAACACTGCCACGAGCATACGCACGAGCATGACCATGAGGCTCACGGCCATGGCCACGAGGACCATCACCACGCCCACCACCATCACCACCGTTCTTTGGCGGACGTCACCGCCATCATCGATGGCTCGCAGCTAAGCGATGGCGCCAAGCGTCGTGCCCTCGCCATCTTTACCGCACTCGCTGCTGCCGAAGCCAAAGCTCACGGCAAAACGCCCGACACCGTCCTGTTTCACGAGGTGGGCGCCATCGACTCCATCGTCGACGTCTGCTCGGTCGCCATCTGCCTCGACGACCTGGGCATTGAGGATGTTGTGGTCGAGTCGCTCTCCGAGGGCCACGGAACCATCCGCTGCGCCCACGGCCTCATGCCCATTCCCGTCCCCGCTGTCGTCAACCTGTGCCAGGCAGGCAATATCGCCCTCACGCCTGCACCGGTCGCCGGCGAGCTCGTGACGCCAACGGGCGCCGCCATCGTCACCGCGCTGCGCACGTCCGACCAACTGCCCTCACGCTACCACATCGAAGCCGTCGGCTACGGCGCCGGCAAACGCCCCTACGAGGGTTGCTCCGGCACGCTCCGCTGTCTGCTCGTTCACGCGGACGCATAGCCATGGATGCCCGCAAGGCAAAAAGCCGCGCTGCCATCGTTGCGGCGTTCTCCGAGCTCCTGCGCGAAGAGGACTACGGCAAGATTGCCGTCGGCGACATCATCGCTCGCGCCCATGTGGGTCGGGCAACGTTCTACGGCCTCTTCAAGAGCAAAGATGACCTGCTCGCTGAGTTCGTGTGCGATATCTGCACCCATGCCCTCGACGATGACGGTACACCCCTCAATGACCCGCTCGTACAGGTCGAGCATATCCTCAACAACCTCTGGGATCGTCGTCAGGGCGTACGCGCCCTCGTAGCCGGCGCCGGCTCGCGCGTCTTCGCCGACTGTCTCCGCAAGACCATCATGTCGCGCGCAGCCGAAACCGTCCCTGTCGACCCCGCAGGCCCCGCCAGCACCATGGATCGCAACTTCCTCCTCCACCACATAGCCTCAAGCTTCGTAGCCACCGTCCAATGGTGGGCCTGGCACAACTTTCAAGCAGATAAGGCCGACGTAGCCAAAGACTACCTCTCAGCCATAAAACCCCTCTTCACCTAAGTAAGAGGCTCATCCCAAAGCATCGCCCCAACCCAAGGCGCCCGCGCATCCCAACGTGTCACTCGCACTTCAACGCCCCCCAACAGCGACAAGCCCCTCCCATCCAAATTCAGATATATATGTTGGGTTGCTTGTACGAACGCAACAAAGACCCCGCAGCTGGCCGCATGGGGTGACTTCCCAGCGCATTCCACAGGACGAAAGAACCCCCGCCGCACGAAGTGCGCAGCGGGGGTTCTTTCATGTCCGAGGACGCGCTGGGAAGTTACCCCATGCGGCCAGCGGACAACTATGTGGCCTTGGACTAGAACATGCCCAAGAAACCGTGCACAAACAGCGCGGCCAGAGCGGCACCGATAAACGGAGCGATGCCAGGAACGAGCAGGCCGTACTTCCAGTTGTTGTCAGCCTTGTTCTTGATCGGAAGCACCTGATAGGCCATGCGAGGACCAAGGTCGCGTGCCTGGTTCATGGCGAAGCCGGTGATGCCACCCATGCCCATGCCAACGGCCCAAACGATCAGGCCGACGCAGATAGCGAGCATCAGAACGTTCTCGCCGGCGCGGCTAGCGGCAGCAAGGATGGCGCTGATGAACACAAAGGTGCAGATAGCCTCACAGAAGAAGTTGCGGGCATAGTTCGTGCCCTCGGTGGTGGGGTTGGTCGAGAAGATGTTGCGCTGGGCAATGGGGTCGACGACGCCCTCGGAAGCCTTGAACTCATCGGTATACATAAACCAAGCGATTACGGCGCCCACAAAGCCGCCGAGCATATCGGCAATCATGAAGGGGATGCAGCTGCTCCACGGCACCAGACCGACGATGCACTGGGCAAGCACCATAGCCGGGTTCATGCACACGGCGCCGCCAAAGACAAACAGGCAGACCGAGATGCCAAAAGACCAGGTGGTGATGGCAAACATGTGGCCGGAGCCCTGATACTTGGTGCCCTTAAGCACGGTATCGCAGTGTACGCCCACGCCAAAGATGATCATGAGGGCCGTTGCGCCGAATTCGCAGAGGAGCTTGGTAAGCATAAAACCTTATCTTTCTTGTCGGTTACAAACGATTCGTTTAGGCCGCGCGCTAGTGCTGAGCGACGACAACGCCCAGGCCATCGGGAATGACGGCTACCTTGGCATCGGCACCCTTCATTTCAAAGGCGAGCTTGAGCGCCTCCTCGAGGGTGTTGACCGGCGTCATATGCATATCCTTGAGCATCTGGTGATCGCACAGGTCGGTGACCATGATCACAGGGTGATGCGCCAGGATGCGGGCAAAGATCTGGCTCGTCCACTGGTCGGGCAGGGTCTCGTCCTTAGGACGGTCGATGCAGGCGCACTCAAACTCTGCCGGATCGTTGTCAGCGATGTTGTGATAGAAGCCCTCGCCACCGTGACCATCGGCGCAACCGGCGACATCGATGATCACGCCGCCCTCGGGAAGTGTGGCCTCGGCAGCGCACATGCCCTTCACGGCCTGATAGACGTTCTGATCGAGCGGATAGCCACCGTTGGTGGTGATGGCAATCTCGCACTCGACGGGCTCAACGCCGGCAAGACTCTTCACGAACTCGCAGCCGGCCTCGTGCGCCTTGTGAATGTCGCCGGCAAAGGAGCCGATGACCTCGTGCTTGCCGTTGAGCACCACGTTGAGCACAAAGGCAAGGTGAGCCATCTCGGCAGCGGCAAACATGTCCTCGCTCACGTGGTTGTGGCACAGGTTGCCGGCGCGCGAATGGGAATCGTTCACAAACTGGCCGTTGTGGTTGTACATGATGGTCTTGTAGCTGGCGATGCCGGGCAGCACGGACTTGCGGCTGCCAGAAAAACCGGCAAAGAAATGCGGCTCAATAAAGCCCTCGGCAAGCAGTAGATCGCAATCGGCGGCAATCTTGTTGATGATGCACTCGCCACCAGAAGGCAGGGTGCCAATCTTTTCCATCATGCTGTCGTCGGTCGCGACGTGCATGACAATTTCCTCGTTGGCAACGATCTCCTCGCCATACTTGTTGACGAGTTCCTCGTGCGTCGACGGACGATGCATACCCGTAGCAACCAGAATGCGAACGCGCGCCTCAGGCGCAGCGGAGTAGATGTGATGCAGCAGAATAGGCATCGTCACACGCGAGGGAACGGGGCGCGTATGGTCGGAGCTAATGATGACAATATCCTTCTTGCCAGCGCAAAGCTCCTCGAGCGAAGGCGATCCATAAGGGTTGGCAAGCGACTCCTCTACCAGCTCTTCCTGCGATTTTGCAGTCTTAAACTCGTTTTGGTGACCTTCCATCACACCCGCGAAGTTCTTATCCTCGAGCTCCAGATGCAATGTCTTGTGGTCAAACGGCAGTTCACATTCAAACAATGACGAGCGCCCTCTTCCTTTCAACTGACACACTAGATAAACCGTTGGAAGGATACGCCGCTCACTGAAAAACGCCACCGTCCACCGAGTCGTTAACACAACGTTCATATTTGACCCACAACAAAACGGCCGCGATCCCAAGAGGGACCGCGGCCTCCTGTCAAAGAAGCTATGGGCAGGGTGGATTACGCAGCGCCGAGGCAAACATCAATCCTGTGGCATGCGCGTGTAAGCTATCTTGCATAAATAGGTCAATATACTGCATAGAATGACGCATTGGGTTTCGAACCGCAACATGGTAGCCCCCTCCGGAGCGTGCATTTTTGCGAATATTCAGCATCGCAAGATAAGATTTTGGTGTCAAAAGTCTTTCAAAAGGTAGATTGTCCTCATGACTCGTCCCATCTGGATAACATGCGGCGAGAAACCAGCCATATATGAGCATCGCCAAGGCCCAATTGTCTTGCAAAATCATCAACAAAGGCAGCGAGGGCCGGCTATGGCCTTATGCATCGATCTTTGGCTGCTGAAAACTCCGTTTTTTGCACGTCGCCCCAGGCACCACCCTCACCCAGCGGCCTTCCGCTGAAGCTGGACATCGCAAGGCCCGCCATAAGTTTACTTTTAGGCACACTCCGCAGGACGCAAGAAGCCCTCACCGCACTCCACGCTATGCGCGAAGCGCGCCATTCTTCTCCTCAGCTTTAATTCCAGAGGACCGAGGACGAAGGGGCCCGACGGGTTTCCCTCTGAATGCATTCCGCAGCACGAAGCCCCCTTATCCGCAGCTCCGAAGGAGCAGGATAAGGGGGCTTCAAGTGCGAGGACGCATTCAGAGGGAAACCCGTCGGGCCCCGGTGAGAGCCACAGGGCTATCGATTACCCCGTGTTTTGCAGACCTGCCGAGACGCCGGTCACAGTCGAAAGAATCAGGCTCATGTACTCGGCCTTCTTCTCCTCGGCCATCTCGTCCTGGTTCATACGCACCTCGCGGAGGGCGCGGACCTGGGCGATGGACAGGGCGTCGACGTAGGGGTTACGCACGCGAACGGCACAGCCGAGCACGCGACGACGCTGCAGCGGCCACTCGTCACCAACGATGGCAAGGACCCACTTGCGGGTGAGCTGCATCTCGGTAAAGACCTTCTTGGACAGATCATCGCGGTCGCCCAGATGCAGATACATCTTGGCAATGCGCTGATCGGTCTTAGCAATCGACATCTCGATGTTATCGATAAAGGTGCGGAAGAATGGCCACTCCTGGTAGGCAGCCTTGAGCTGGTCAAGATCGCCCAGCTGCTCGCAGGCGGTGCCCAGGCCGTACCAAGCGGCCAGGTTAATGCGTGCCTGGCTCCAGCTGAAAATCCACGGAATGGTACGCAGGTCGTCGAGCGACTTGGCACCCAAGCCGCGCTTGGCGGGACGCGAGCCGATCGGCAGCAGACCGACCTCGGTCAGCGGCGTCACAGTCGAGAACCACGGTGCAAAGTCCTCGGTGTTCAGCAGGTCCAGATAGCGCTCGTGGCTTGCGGCGTTGAGTTTCTCGGCCATATCCCAGAACTTCTGCGTGGTCTCGGTGTTGGTCTTCTCGACGCTCGGGGCCGACTGCAAAAGCGTTGCGGCGGCAACGGACTCAACATGGCGCTGAGCCAGCGTGCGGTTGCCGTAACGGGCAAAGATGACCTCACCCTGCTCGGTGAGCTTAAAGAAGCAGTTGACTGAACCCTTGGGCTGCGCCAGTACGGCCTTGTTGGCCGGGCCGCCACCACGGCCCACGGCGCCGCCGCGACCGTGCATGAGCACCAGGTCGATATCGTTCTTCTCGGCCCACTTGGCGATGCGCTCCTGCGCGGAGTGCAGCGCAAGCATGGCCGTGGTAGGACCGGCATCCTTGGAGGAGTCGGAGTAACCCAGCATAACCTCCATGCGGCGGTTGGTCTGGGCAAGACGCTTCTGCACCACGGGCAGCGTAAGCATCTGGTCGAGCACGTCAACACAGCCCTCGAGGTCCTCGAGCTGCTCGAACAGCGGGATCACGTCGAGCTCGGGAACGTCCTCCTCGTGTGCGAAGGACAGGTGGGCCAGCTCAAAGACGTCGGCCACATGCTGGGCACTCTTGGTAAACGAGATGATGTAGCGGTGTGCCATCTTCTTGCCGTAGCGCTTTTGGATGGAGCCGATAGCGCGGAAGGTGTCGATGACCTCGCGCGTCATGGGCTGCAGGTCGCCATGGATACCGTTTTCGTGGATATCCTTAAGGGCGCGGGCATGCACCACGGAGTGCTGACGGAACTCCATCTCGACCATATGGAAGCCGAAGGACTCGACCTGCCAGATGATGGTCTGCACCGGGCCGTAGGCGGCACGGACGGCACCGCAGGCAGCCAGCGAACGCTGGACGACGCGCAGGTCATCTAGGAACTCGTCGGCGCTGTGATACATGGTGTCGGTGATACGGCGTACGGTGGCGTTCAGACGGTCGGCCATGACGAGCATGACGGCGCGATGCGGCTCGTGCTCGGAGATAAGCTCGGCGCGGGCCGTGTAATGCGCACTCATCTCGACCTGATGGTTCCACAGGTTGATGAGCTCGGCAGACGGCTTGCTGTAGGTGGCCTCGAGCGTGAGGTTGCGGCCGATGCGGCGGCACTTGTCCTCGAGCTTGAGCACCATGTGGGTGAAGTACTTGGCGGCGACCTCACGGCTCACCTTGGCGGTGACGTTGGGGTTACCGTCGCGGTCGGAACCGATCCAGCTGCCGGGATGGAAGAACGCCGGGCACAGCGGCGGCACGGTACCGGCCTTGTCACCCAGCACCCAGTCGTCAAAGCGACGATAGATGACGGGGATGACGTCGAACAGCGTGTTATCGAAGATGTCGATGATGGTATCGGCTTCCTCGACCGGCGTGGGCTTCTTGAGCGCGATGGGGCTCGTACGCACCAGGGCGTCGATCTCCTGCAGCATATGGCGCTCGTTCTCCACCAGGTCGGAGCCGCCCAGACGCGGACGCTCCTCCAGCAGGTTAGAGATACGGCGAATCTTGCCCTCGACGGCCTTGCGACGGGCCTCGGTGGGATGCGCGGTAAAGACGGGATGGAACTCAAGCTTGCCGAGCAGCTCGTTGGCGCCCTCGACACCCATCTCATCCACCAGCTGGTGATAGGCGACGGTGAGTTCGTTGGCGGGATCGACCTCGGTATCGGTCGATGCGCCGGCCTCACGCTCGCGCAGCTGCTTCACACGGTAGTTCTCCTCCGACAGGTTTGCCAGATGGAAGAAGCTCGTAAAGGCGCGGACGATAACCTGCTGCTTATCGAGCGGTAGGCTGTCGATCAAATCGACGACCTCGCGAAACGCCACAGCAGTGGGCTCGTCGGCGGTGGGCACGCCCTGCTCGTCGACGGCCTCGTCGGCGGCACGGCTACCGGGGTTGCCGGCATTGGCCACGATCTCGGCCGACAGAATCTTGTCGAACAGGTCCGCGATCTCGGGATCATACTCGCTAAGCACACGGCGCTCCAGGCGCAGGAACAGCGCAAGGTTGTCGCGCAGCTCCTCGGGAATCTCAATCTCGGCGAGACGCTCCCTGGACTCGGCATTCGAGCCGATTCGGTTAACGAGGCGGTTGACCACGGCAGCGACGCGCGCCGCGGCTTCGGGTACAGACTGGTTGCTTAGGTTCTCAGCCACGTTTCCTCCCATTCCTCCTTCTATGCACGTAACATGCGGTATTCATTATAGGCACTTGAGAAATACTTTCGACACTGATTGCGCTTTACCACACAAAAGTATTTTCTGCATTGCAAGGCTTTTTGCCCCAAATGGTCGTATTTCTCGGTGGGCGGCATATGCAAACGGGGACATTCCGCATAAAAGCGAAACACCCCCGTAACAATCGTTCGCCGCGAGCGGGACGCGTTAGCGGACCCGCAGCTCAAAATGATGCGCTACAGGCGCTCTCGAACCGCCTCGACCACGTTGGCCAGATCGACCAGCACCTCGTCATGGCTCTGCATGTCGCGCACCTTGACCTTGCCGGCGGCAAGCTCGTCGCCGCCCAAGACCAAAATGAGCTTGGCGCCCACCTTGTCGGCCTGCTTAAACTGAGCCTTGAGCGAACGACCCTGATAGTCTGCCTCGGTCACGATGCCTGCGGCGCGAAGCTTCTGCGTAATGGCAAAAACGTTCTGACGCAGTTCCTTGCCGGCGTTGGCAACGTAGACACACGGAGCCTCATCGGCACCCAGGTCGCTGCCAAAGGCCTGCAGGGCCAGCAGGGCGCGCTCAAAACCGACGGCGAAGCCGACACCGGCCGTGGGCTTGCCGCCCTCGAGCTCGACCAGGCCGTCGTAGCGGCCGCCGCCACCGATGGAGCCGACGCCGGCGCCGGGGGCCTCGACCTCAAAGACGGTACGGGTGTAGTAGTCCAGGCCGCGCACCAGGGTGGGGTCCTCGACATACTCGATGCCGGCGGCATCCAGATAGCGCTTGACCTGCTCGTAGTGCTCGCGGCACTCGTCGCACAGGTTGTCGCCCATCAGCGGGGCCTCGGCCATGATCTCGCGGCAATGGTCGTTCTTGCAGTCGAAGGCGCGCAGCGGGTTGAGCTCGGCGCGCTCGCGGCACTCATCGCACATCTCGTCGGCGTGATCGAGAATGAACTGCTTGACCTGCTCGCGATAGGCCGGACGGCACTGGGCATCACCCATCGAGTTAATGAGCAGACGGAGCTTGGAAAGATCGAAGCCCAGACGCTTGTAGAACTCCATGAGCATAATGATGCACTCGGCGTCCGCAGCCGGATCGGGAGCACCGAGCCACTCGATGCCCACCTGATGGAACTGACGCAGGCGGCCCTTCTGGGGGCGCTCGCCGCGGAACATGGCCTCGGCATAGTAGGCCTTAAACGGCGTGGAGCCCTGGGGCACCAGGTTGTTCTCCACGACGGCGCGCACCACGCCGGCAGTGCCCTCGGGACGAAGCGCCAAGCGCTGTTTGGGCTTGAGCTTGGCATCGGTGCCCTCGGTAAAGACACGTTCCAGGTTGGCGCCGCTAAACACGCGGAACATCTCCTTGCGCACGACATCGGTCGACTGGCCGATGCCGTGGACAAACACGTCCACCTGCTCGATCGCGGGCGTCTCGATGGGCTTAAAGCCAAACGGCTCGAACACGCCGGCAGCGATCCGCTGCATCTTTTGCCAGGCGCGCATCTCGGCGCCGATAAGGTCGCGGGTTCCCTCCGCCTTCTGTGCCTGCATGGGCAAACACCTTTCTTTTAGTATCGCGTCATAGGTAGTGGTCATTATACGGCACAAAAACAAAACGCGGCGACGCGTCTGACCGAACGAGGGTATGGGGGCTCGTTCGGCCAGACGTGCCGCCGCTGCAGCCGATCCGCTTTCCTCCGCCCCCTTCGAATCACACGATCTGTTGGGGACAGAGGAAAACGGATCATTTTGTATGCCCGTGGCCTCCTTGGAAACCGAATGATGGTACGAGCATCCATTCGGCTTCCAAGGCGGCCACGGACAGAACACGGGGCGAACAGAAAAGAGCGACGGACGTCTACTCCCCCGCCACGCTCGCACGCAGCTTAGCGGCGATGGGCTCGGATGCCAGCAGGAATACGAGCATGACCACAGAACACACCAGGCACACGATCCAGGTGCTCGCAAAGGAGCCCGTGGCATCGAACAGCACGCCCGAGACAATGGCACCCACGGTGCCGCCGACCATCTCGAGCGAGGTAATGGTGCCCGTGACCTTGCCCAGATCGGCCATGCCAAACTGCTTGGACGCGGCAATAGTGGGCGTGATGGTGCCCATGCACGTTCCGACACCAAAGCTCACGGCAGCCACGATGGGACCAAGATCGGTCGCGGGGAAGCACAGGGCGACGCAGGCGATAATGCACGCAACGGATCCCAACACGTTGCCAAAACGTAGGCCAAAGCGATCGTAAATGACGCCGAGCGAAATCTTGGCGATAACGACGGTGACCATATAGGCCGAAAGCACAGTGCCCGCCCACACGGGGTCGTGACCGCCCGTGACAATCTTGGCGCCGTTGACGGTAACGCTCGTCATGTTGGTGACCTGGTTGGGCAAGATGGCACCGTTAACGAGGCCCATAAAGAGGAAGGCGACGACAAGCAACCAAAACGCTGGGCTCTTCTTGATGCGAGACCAACCGACGTTAACCTCGGGAGCCGTGTGCTCGTCCTTGTCGCCAGCTGTCGAGACGGACGGATCGCCCGGGTTCTCGCCGAGCGGCTTAAGGCCTATCTCAGAAGGCTTGGTGCGGAAGGAATAGGCCGTGATGGGCAGCGCCGCCACCATGCAGATAGCCGCGAGCACCAGGAAGGCGGAACGCCAGCCAACGCTCACGATAAGCGAGCTCACGGTGGGAGACAGAATAGCGCCTCCAAAGCCCGAGCCCGAAAGTGCTATGGAGATCGCAAGACCTCGCTTGGCCGTAAACCAGTTGGCGGTCACAAGGCTAATGAGCAGGCGGGTCGAGGCGACGGCAAAGCAGCCCGAGACGGCAAAGAGCACGTAGACCTGCCACAGCTCACCGACAAAGCTCATCCCGGCAAGAACGGCAGAGGTGGCGATAACGGTAAGGGAACCCAAGATGCGACCGCTCACTTTGTCGGCAACATGGCCAATGACAAGCGAGCCGACAACGCTCACCACGGTTGAGATGGCGTTGGAGATGTTGTACTGAGCAAGGGAAATGCCCAAGTCGCTCACGATAAGCGGCTGAAACAGGCTCATGCAGTTAACGAAAATCGTGTAACACGTGGCCATGATGACAAAGCCGGAGGCCACAACGAGCCAACCGGGGAAGAATTTATGCTGCTGGGACATGGATTACTCCTTGTGGTCGGCGATATAGCCCAGGGCGACCGCCGCATAAGCCGCGGCGCCGAGCGGCAACTCGGCATCGCTAAAGCGTGCCTTGGGATGGTGCTGGGCAAAGTGCTCGTCCGTATCGGTCACAGCCGCACCGAACGTAAAGTACGCGCTCGGTATCTCGCTCGAGATAAGCGCAAAGTCCTCGCTCGCCATGGCATGGAACAGAGGCAGGAAGGCGGCCTTGGGCAACGTCGCACCCACATAGCCAAGCGAAGCCTGGGTCATATCGTCATCGAGCACGAGCGGGGGAACATCCGAGAGCGTCTCGATAGTCGCCGGCGTACGATAGGTCGTGGCAACGCCTTTGACGACCTCCGCGATGCGGGTCTTGAGGTGCTCCATGAGCTCAACGTCAAAGCCGCGCAATGTTCCCTCGAGCACGCAGGTGTCGGGAATCACATTGGCCGCTTGGCCACCGGCAAACTTACCCACGGTGAGTGCGACCTCCTTGGCCGCCGGCACCTCACGAGCGATAAGCTCCTGGAGCGCCAGGTGCACATGCACGCCTGCCGTGATGGGGTCGATGCAGATCTCGGGGCTCGAACCGTGGCCGCCCTTCCCCTGCAGCGTGATGCGGAAACCGTACACGCCCGAAAGCGCCGGGCTGCCGTAGAGCACCAGACCAAGCGGCGACTGGCTGTTGACATGCATGGCAAAAGCCGCCTGAGGACGCGGGTTCTCGAGCAAGCCGTCGGCGATGGCAGCACGTGCCCCCTCAAAGGTCTCCTCGCCCGGCTGGAACAACAGCTTGACGGTGGCATTGGCGTCGACAAGCGCGGCCTCGCGAGCCTTGAGCAGGCGCGCCGCACCAAGCAGCGCCGTCGCGTGCATATCATGACCGCAAGCATGCATGCAGCCATTGGTAGATGCAAAGGGCTCGCCGGATTCCTCGACAACGGGCAGGGCATCCATGTCGCCGCGCAGCATAACGACCGTACCGGCCTGTTCGTCCGTACAGACGCCATTGCCCTGGGCCGCGGCGGCACCGGCACCGACAAGGCCCACAACGCAGGAACCATCGACGAGCGTGGAAAATGGGATGTCCATCTCGTTCAGGCGCGCTTGGATATACGCAGAGGTCTGTGGGAGGTCGTTACCGAGTTCGGGCATCCGATGCAGATCGTGACGCCATGCGGCAAGCTCATCGGCAAAAGCCTGAGCCTCTTTGACCAGACCGTCGCCAATGGCGGCTTGCGCCGCCGCTGAGGTCTGAAGCGCTGGTTGTGGTTGGAAATCGGACAGAGCTGGTGCCATAGATGCCCTCCAGTAAAGTTTTAGCAGCAAGCACTTTCATACTCTAAAGTGCAAGGCACAACTTTAAAGGCGACGCATAAAAAACGCCGCCCCAGAGGGACGGCGCAACAGATTGTTTACAAACGCGCTCGCGGCTTTTTACGCAACTCTCTGTTAGACCAGCATTGACGTAGCCGCTCCCTGCCGTTGCCAATAGTCCCAGAAGGGCTGGGGACGATCGATCATCTGGCGCCTCGTATGCTCGTAGAAGCCGCAGGCGCTCTGGCCGGAAAGCGTCTGAAGCCCGTCTGCGTCCGAGCGCCTTGCCTGCTCGAGCCAAAGGAACCAGGAGAGGTAGTGGTCCAGCCACTTGGTGGATACGCCGTGGAATGGGGCAAGGAAGATGCGCAGCCTCTGGTGCATCGCGTTGACCATGCCAAGCTCGCCGTCCTTCTGCAGGCGCGTGTCGGTGGCGGCATGCTCGGTGATGCCGAGGGCGGGAAGCACGCGCTTGTAGCCCTGATGGGCGTCGGTCGCCACCCAGGTGCCAGGACCGAGACCCTTGATGGCGTCTCTCAGGGCCTCATCCTTCGGCCTTCCCCTGTCGGCCACGCGGCAGAGCCCGTCTCCGGCATCATTGGCTCCGCAGATGACGCAGACCTTGAGGTTGGAGATGCCGCGCGCATGGACGGCGCCGCCGTGCTTGTGGGGCTTCCTCGGCATCTTGGCAGCACTCCTTGCCCTGTTTCCCGTGAGGGACTCGTCGAGGTAGGCGCCGTCTACCTGCCAGGAGACCGAAGGTCCGGTCCTGAAGGCGAGAAGCGAGCGCTCCATAACCTCGCAGAGTCTCATGCGCATGAACCAGGAGGTCCTGAGGCACACATGGCACGTCTTCGCGCACTGCCTCAGGCTTGAGCCCGAAAGCGTTGCTTCCACGAAGAGCGCCCAGGTCGTGGCATCGAGCTTCGAGGCGGCGAGCAGGCCCCTGCTCTTGGACGAGAATGTCCTCCCGCACCCCTTGCAGAGCCAGCGCTGGGAGCCGTCGGCATTGTGCCCTTTCCTGATGAAATTTGTAGAGACAGCATGAATAACAGCTGCGGTCCGCACAATTCCGAGCTTGATTGTAGGAGTATTCATAACGATAAGTGCTACTAAATAGTTCTCAAAACTAAGGGATAGCGATAGGCACAGATTAGGGCGGATAGATGAAATTGGGGAGAGGGAGCGGCACTGCTCTTATTGCAGCAATGTGCGCCATTGTTCTGGCATTGTTCCTGGTGCCTATACGTACCTTTGCGGGCGAGGAAAGCGCAGCGGAGACTGCGGCATCGGCAGATGCCACCGTCACGCCATCCGCAGACGATAGTGCAGGGACTGCCGGCAGCTCAACAGACAGTACGTCTGCCAAAACAGCCACAGGCACTTCGTCTGCAACAGCGGCGACAGACACCAGCTCTTCTTCCTCTCCATCTGAACTATCTGCTTCCGGACTCTCTTCCTCAGTGACTGGCATCGGCGCCCTTGCGAACCTGCAGGGCTTGGGTGCCAATGCAGATGTCGAAGGTTCTGCTGCAACACCGTCGCTTAATGCAACACTTCAGGTGGCGAGTTCTACCCCTATCGCAGTCAAGAGCGAAATTGTCAACAATATTTCAATCCATTATGTCGAGAATGGCAATGAAAGAATCATTCTGTACTGTATGAATAACGGGCTTGCATGGCCAGACTCTTCAGAAGGTTCTTCTATTCCTTATACCGAGGGTTATCTCACAGAAGATTACTTCGTCAATACACTCCATAAGACGAAAGAAGTGTATGAACAGTGCATGAAGGAGCTCGAGTATCTCCTCTACGCTGGTTATCCCTATAACGGAATGAACCTCTATACTGTCACGGACAAGGGAAAGGAAATCACTGAAAGCGAGTTCAACGAATTACTCGAAGTACCAGATCGTCTGCGCTCCGATTTCCATGAGCAGCTGGGTGATGCCGTTTTCACGTACAGCGACTATACTCAGGACTACAGTGACAGCAGCACGAACATGTACAGAATTTTTCAGTTCTTCCAAAAGGTATGGGAACTTGGTTCTGGCACTACAGCGTCGGGGATGACGCAAGCAGAGGTACTCAGCACTGACTTCTATAAAGCTGCATTCTGCATGTTGAACCCCTTTTATGGTGGTACCCCAGGTACCCCATTGGCTGCCTACGATAATCTCTATGCACGCAATGGCAGCTATGTAACTATTGCCCAAGCAAATGATGCGACGCAGAATGCTGTCTGGGCACTTCTTACGACGTATGGGGTGCCCGATAACGACATTCCAGAGTCTAGCTATGATTCGGATTCCCTTGTGACAAAGATGCTGGCAGCTGCTCGCGCTGGTGCCAATCTCCAGATGACTGAGCCGGACTCAAGCTTGATTACAGTGTCAGGAGATACAGAGTTTGTGTTCGATCCTGATTCGGGAACATGGCGAACGGGCTGGATAACCATATCAGAGCCTGAAACTTATCGTGGCGTGTATACGCTCAGTCTGCCCAGTGGATTGACCGCACTTGCTGAAGATGGCACTACTGCAACTTCTGTAAAAGCCGGAACGAGGTTCAGGATATCTTCTTCTGACAAGCCGACTAAAGACAAGAATGTTGAGCTTTCGACAACCCTTGTATGGACGGAAGGAATCAGGCAGTATAGCCCGCAATCTGGCCTGGTCTCCCCGACGAGCGGCAAGGAATACCAGCACATGCTTGGCGAGGTTATCCATACAATTAAGCTATCAAAAAACTTGACCCTGCAGCCGGCACAGGATGGCCATCTGAAAGTGTCGAAGAAAGTGACAGGCGAGGCGAACTCTACGACAGAATTCACCTTCAAGGTTGCGCTGGACAACACGAATATCAACGGAACATACGGGGGCATGACGTTCACGAACGGTGTGGCGACCGTCACCTTGAAGGATGGCGAATTTGCAACGGCCGAGCATCTGCCAGCAGGAACGAAATATACCGTGACTGAGGCTGATAGCAACAGCTACCGCAAATCAGCTACAGATGAAACTGGCGATATCGAGGACGAAAAGACTGCTGTAGCGGCGTTCACGAATTTGAGACTCTACAGCCTGACGGTGGAAAAGACGGTGTCTGGTACTGCGAATGAATCCTCCAATCAGAGGTTCCCTATTGTCATAACGCTCAAAGATGCGAATGGCGACAACGTATCTGACACCTTTGAGTATACGGGGAGCGTGACTGATAGTGGCTCTGTCGATAAGCCAGCTGATGGTTCTCTGGCGTTCACAGCTGGAACGGCAACTATAAATCTCAAGGCTGGGCAGAAGATTGCTCTTTCGGGGATCCCCTCGGGCTATTCCTATTCCGTAAGTGAAGACAACGTGACTGGGGGTGTGTATGACGACAACGACGCCAGCCACACAAGCTATACGGTAACGGGTACGGGTTCCGGCAAGCTTGATAGTGACGCTTCGGTCACGATCACCAATACAGTCCGTACGGGCTCTCTTACTGTAAAGAAAAAGGTTACAAAGGAAGTCAACCCAACATCAAGCTTCAGGATTACGGTGACGCTTTCTGGCGCAGGCACGGGGCTTTCTGGAACATATGGTGCCATGACGTTCAATGAGGGCATTGCAACTTTTGATCTGAAGAACAACGAATCAATTACTGCAGCAGGTCTGCCTGAGGGAACGACGTATACGGTCGAAGAGAATTCCTACGATGACTACACGACGACCTATGCCGGAAACGACGGAACCATTGGTGTTGGAACAGATTCTGTTGTGACTGTAACAAACGAGCGCAAGCCCATCGCGCTTCCTCTTTCTGGATCTGATGGAGTGGGGCTGACCTACCTTGCAGGCATTGTCGTGCTTGCTGCAGCAGCAGCCTGGATGCACATCCGTCGCAATGCTTCTGCGAAGGATGGTGATGGCCGTGACTAGGAAGAACCGCTTCTCTGCTATCAAGCACAGCCTCATCCTCGCTGCCATTACAGCGTTCGCGCTCCTTCTCGCTATGCCTGGCCGTGCATATGCATCGGGTGCCGGAAATCTGACCGTCAATGCTGCCGATGGCTCATCGACTGAATTTGTCGCCTACCAGATCTTCGCTGCCGATGTGGCAGATGGCTCGAATGGCACGAAGACTGTCGCGAACATCGCGTGGGCAACCGACACAGTCGCCTCGGTTGTCCCCGAGGCAATCAAGAGCGTCAATCCGTCTGTAAACGTCGAGAGCATCGCAGATGCAGACGATGCTGCTGAATGGATCAGAAACAATGTCCAGAGCGGCTCTGCTGCTGCCCAGGGCTCTGTTCCCAACGCAATCGCTTCGGCCCTTATGCAGACATCAGCTGGTGGGGAGACCCTTGAAGCAGGCGTGCCAAAGTCTCTTGGCGCGGGCTACTGGATTGTCGTGAGCAAGGATTCGAACATCGGCCAGGACCAGTCCGGCACTTCTGCCATCCTTGTGGCGGTCGGCGGCTCCGATGTGACAGTCGCTGCCAAGTCTGGCGTGCCGACGGTGGAAAAGCAGGTGCTCGAGGATTCGAACGATGCCTGGCAGAAGCAAGCAGATGCTACGGCAGGAGACGACCTTTTCTGGCGTCTCGATGCAACAGTGCCTTCCATCCTCTCGAGCTACACCTCGTACAAGATCGTCTTCGATGACACGCTTGGTGCAGGCCTTGCCGAGCCTTTCGATATCCATGTCTACATTGCTCCTGCAGCTGAAGACGTGTGGGAGACAGGTCTTGAGGTTTCCCAAGGCTGGACAGAGCTCGGCGATGAGGAATATACACACACCTATACGCCTGCAGCAGATGGCGGAAGCTTCAAGGTCGCGCTCAATCTGGTGGAGGCTGTCAAGGCCCATGCAATAGATGCATCCCAAGGAGTGCGGGTTGTCGTTGTCTATGATGCTCCTCTGAGTGCATCTCTCGGGACCGGCATGGGGAACGGCAATGTGAATACCGTCACGCTCATCTATCCAAAGTCGACCTATTCGACCGAGACGACCACTACACAGGAATCCAAGGCGGTTGCCTATAGCTGGAGTCTCATCCTCACGAAGCGCGATGCAGATGACGGCACGCCGCTGTCCGGAGCGGTACTGAGGATCAGGGACGACAAGAGACGCTATCTGGCCCCGGATGGCACCTGGTCTTCCAATGAGGAGACTATCACAACCGGAAGCGACGGCACTATCTCCGTCCGAGGTGTCGATGCAGGCACCTTCACGGTGGAGGAAGTTTCGGCACCGGCTGGATACCAGGCATTTGCGGGGACGCGGACCATCACGCTAGCGGTTCCTTATGAGCCGAACCAGATCGTGTCTGGCCCTGCCACGGGGAACTCAGCTGCAGCCGAGCTTTCTGCAGAATCTCCGCTCAAAGCGTCTGGCTTCGATAGCGCGATCGGCATAGCTACGGTATCGGTGCCCAATGCACATGAAAAGACTTCCATTCTCGAGAAGCTTGGCCTCCCCGACATGAGCGATCTGAACCCTTCTGGCCTTGCTCTGGGGCTTGTGGTTCTAGGAGCAGCCATTCTGATAGCGGCAGGAGTTCTCAGAAGAAGAGGGGGAGACAGGCATTAGGTACGGACGCTGGATGCAGGAAACATCCCGCGATTGCAGACAGACTTAGATCCACGTATGAAATAAATGGAGGACACTATGAAGCAGCACACAAGCATTGCCGCAAAGGCCATAGCAGCAGGCCTGGCGCTCACGATGGCCCTCGGCCCGGTCGCGGCACCGGTCGCAGCGTTCGCGGCAGACGGGACGGCGACCCAGGGCGACATCACGATCAAAGCGAACACGCATGTCTCGTCGGATACCACGACGCTGTTAGGCTATCAGCTCTTCAAGGCGGACGTTGCCGACCAGACGGTGGGCGCCACGACGTCCAAGGCGGTGTCAAACATCGTCTGGGGCAGCACCCAGGCCCAGACGGCTGTCGAGGCCGCGATCAAGGCCGTCGAGCCCACCTACGCGGGCACGTCCGCGCAGGATGCAGCCGACTGGCTGAGCGAGCATGCGTCTGGGTCGGGGTCGGCCACCGTTGTCGATGCCAACGATGCCTTTGGCAAAATCGCCGCCGCCATGCGCACGGCGGGCGCGGCTGCTACCACGATCACGCCCGGCACCAAGGCGACGCTCGATGAGGGTTATTGGCTGTTCGTGACCGACAGCAACACGACGAGCGACCCGATCGACAAGGTGGGCACCGCTCCCATCTACGCGGTGGTTGGCGGCAGCGCGGTGACGGTCGACCAGAAGTCGAGCCTGCCTACGGTCAACAAGTTCATCAAGAACGATGCGACGGGATCCGACTGGGCAAAGGCTGCGGACTCCCAGATTGGCCAGAACGTCGACTACAAGCTCACGGGCACGGTTGCCACGGCGCTTGCGAGCTACGACACGTACTACTACTCCTTCAGCGACGTCCTTAGCTCGGGGCTTACGGCCGATTCCAGCTCTGTGAAGGTGATGGTTCAGAACCCGGCAACGGGCGATGCAGCCCAGACCGAGACCCAGGTGCGCGCCGATGACTACACGGTCTCCCTCGACTCTGATACCAATACGCTCACTGTGACCATCAACGACCTCAAGACGGTGAAGGACACGAACGGCAACGCCATTGCCATCACGTCCAATTCCGTGGTGAACGTGTACTACACGGCCAAGCTCAACAACGAGGCAATGGTTGCCAGCAATTCCAACGACAACACGGTGACGCTCACGTACTCCAACAACCCGGGCACTAACGATCACGGCTACACCACGCCGGCGACGGTGCGCGACTACACCTACCAGCTCATGCTCATGAAGGTCGACAGTTCGGATAACTCCAAGGGCCTTAAGGGCGCCAAGTTCACCATCCAGGCCACCGGTGCCGACGAGGGCGCGGGCAAGAAGTACGTGCAGGGCGATGGCAAGCTCGGCGATGCGGCCTACGAGTTCACGTCTAAAACCGACGGCAGCATCTCGGTGAGCGGTCTCGATGCGGGCGAGTACACCGTCGTCGAGACCCAGGCTCCCGAGGGGTACAACACGGTGCCCTCTTTCACCTTCCAGATCTATCCTGTCTACAAGACCACGGGCGATATCGACACGATTCGCGTCCAGACCTCGAATGGCAACGTGTCTACCATCAACGTCTACGACGGCGTGATCGACCTGGTCATCAAGGACAAGGCGGGCATGAGCCTGCCTCTTACCGGCCAGGCGGGCGTGACCCTTACCTGGGTTGCCGGCGGTGTCGTCCTTGCCTTCGGTATCACGCACCTTGTGCGTTCCCGCAAGCGTGACGAGAACAGCGCTGAGTAGCATCTGCCCTGCACGTTATTCATGCTCTGGCAGGCCCCGCATTGCGGGGCCTGTTCTTTGAGAAGGTGAGATCGTTTGGGAAAAGGTGAGGGAAAGAAGAGAGCCTCACGCAGACTGCCGCGCTGGGCAGACCGGCTCATCACGGCTCTGGTGATCCTTTTTGGTGTCGGCCTTCTCGTGTGGCCGTGGGTGGTCGATTACTTCGAAAGCCAGGGCGTTGGCGCTACGATCTCGAAGGTCACAGCCGAGGTCGATGCGCTTCCTGCTGACCAGAAGCAGTGGTATCTCCAGCAGGCACAGAGCTACAATGCCGTGCTTGCCGGAGATGCGCCTTCGATACCCGAGGACGATATCGTTTCCTATGGTCAGCAGCTCACCTATGAGAACGACCCCATGATGAGCTGGATCGAGATTCCCTCGATCAATGTCAGCATGCCGATCTATCACGGCACCTCAGATGCGGTCCTGATGGCAGGTGTGGGACATCTTGAAGGTTCGAGCCTGCCTGTCGGGGGCACATCGACGCATACGGTCCTGACGGCACACTCCGGCATGCGGAACCTCAGGATGTTCGACGATATCCACGAGCTCGAGGAGGGCGACATCGTCCTGCTGCATACGATGGGAGACATCCTGGCCTACCGTGTCACCTCTTCGGAGGTGGTCTGGCCCGACGAGACGGAATCTCTTGCCATCCAGCCAGGCCAGGACCTCTTGACGCTTGTCACCTGCACGCCCTACGGCGTGAATGACCATCGGCTTCTGGTCCACTGCGTGAGGACCGACTATTCGCAGGAGGAAGCACAGGAAGCATCAATGCTTCAGAACAGGCACTGGGGCGCCCGTGAATGGGCTGTCCTTATCGTGGTTGTTGCCGTCATTGCCCTTGTCCTCGATATCGTTGTCTACCGTCTCCGCAAGAAGGCAAAGCTCAAGAAGAAAGCTCGGGATCAGGGGCCATCCGGCAGCGATGGGCCAGACACCCTTTTGCCCGGCCAGAAGAAGAGATAGGAAGCGAAGGCCCGCCATCCGTGCGGGCCTTCTTTGCTGCCGAAGGCCTTTCTGCGAGCCTGCGCCGGAGCAACGTATGCCGTTTACGGAATCGGGAGGATATCTTTCCGGGCTTGCCGGAGCACGGGCCAGGAACCTTGCTATGACTCCTTCAATCTGCAAAGGTGCACCTCATAGCCGCAATGGGTGCTGAGTGTCCGTGACGAGCACGTCGCTGAATGTCTATGGATGCGTATACATCTTTCTGGCATGGACAGCAGTTTTTTCATGACCGTTTACAAAGAATTATCAAAAGATATCCGAATAGTTACTAAGGTGAGAACTCCCTGCTGAGGGCTCTGCATTTTCGGGGGAAGGGCAGAGCTGGCAGGGAGTTTCTGCATGATGTGGAGAGGAAGAGAGAATATGGCTACTCCCTATACCGAAGAGCTCGGCCAGGCCTATACCGGCGTGACCGTAGCCCAGGAGGCAGCACGCTGCCTCCTCTGCCATGACGCACCCTGCTCGAAGGGGTGCCCGGCAGGCACCGATCCTGCAAGCTTCATCAGGAGCGTGCGCTTCAGGAACTTCAAGGGCGCTGCAGCAACCATCCGCAGCAACAATGCGCTTGGCGCTGTCTGCGCACGTGTGTGCCCGACAGAGCGCACCTGCGAGCTTGCCTGCTCGCGCACCGGCATCGACAAGCCGATCGATATCGGCGGCATCCAGCGCTTCGTCTGCGACTTCGAGGAATCCTGCGGCATGGAGGTCCTTGCTGCTGGCACCCCGAATGGAAAGAGTCGGTCGCCGTCGTGGGCGCAGGCCCTGCCGGCCTTCAGGCAGCAGCATCGCTTCGGGTCCTTGGCTATGCGGTCGATATCTATGAGGCAGAAAAGGCAGCAGGCGGTGTCCTCCGCTATGGCATCCCCGAGTACCGCCTTCCCTCAGGCTTGAGCCCGAAAGCGTTGCTTCCACGAAGAGCGCCCAGGTCGTGGCATCGAGCTTCGAGGCGGCGAGCAGGCCCCTGCTCTTGGACGAGAATGTCCTCCCGCACCCCTTGCAGAGCCAGCGCTGGGAGCCGTCGGCATTGTGCCCTTTCCTGATGAAGGAGGAAGAGCCGCACCGGGGGCATGATCTGGGCGTCGCGCCATCTGCCTGCTTGCCAAGCTCGCGCGCGACCGCCGCCTTCGTGGCACAGATGAGATCACGCTTCTCCCCGAGGGAGAGCCCCTCCATCTCATGGAGTATGATGTCCAGCATCCCGTCCCCGTCTCTTCGATGTTGATGTTTGGCGACATTCATCTTAGGGCGGGGACGGGACATTATTACGTCAACGCTGGTCTAACGGAGAGTTACGCAAAAAGCCAAAGTGCGTCTCGCTCAAGATAATCGACAGGAAGATGAGCGCAAAGCCGGCAAGCAAACGCGAGGTGAGCACCTCCCCCATCAGCAGCACCGAGAACAGCACGCCCGATGGCGACTCCATCGAAAGCAGTAGTGAGCCCGTCGAGGCCGGGACATGCGCCAAGCCCACGTTTTGGATGAGCAAACCCACGCATGTGCAGCCTACCGAGAGAAATGCCATCACGCCAATAAAGCTCGGCGTCCACACGGATAAAGGCGCCTGGGTCTCGAACGGCAGCGAAGAGATCAGGCACAGCACACCGTTGCCCGCAAACATCCAAAACGTGATGACGTTGATGTCCATCTTGCGACCGTACTTAGCGGCCACCGCCATCTGGATGGCAAAGAAGACCGCGCCGCCCAGCGTAATAACATCGCCGACATTGAACTCGACGCTATCAAGCGCCACCAAGCCAATGCCCGCCAGGCACAGTAACGCGGCGCCCAAGTTGTAACGGGTAAGTTTTTCGCCGCTTAGGACATAGCTCGCAAACGGAACCAAGATGCAGTACGTGCCCGTCAAAAACGCGCTTTTGCCTGCCGTGGTCTGCGCCAGGCCAATCGTCTGCAAACCGTAGGCACCCCACATGAGCACGCCCATGCCAAGTCCAACAATCAGATTTCGAGCGTTGAAATGGGCAACAATGCGCTTGTGGAAGACGGCAAGCATGACCAGCGACGCCGGAAGAAAGCGAATGTAGAGCAGCTCGAACACCGGAATGGTATCGAGCGCGTCCTTCATGGTGGTAAAGGAATAGCCCCAGATGACCGCTATCGAAAGTAGCAAGACCTTCCAGAACAGCGGCGAGCGCGCACCGGCACCGCGAGAGGCACCGCCGGCACCCAGGTCTTCACGGGCTACAGGGCTATCGGGCATATTTTCGATTTCAATAACGGCATGATGGGCCATAGGGCATCCTCGCGCTCGGTCTGGGCGTGGTGTCCGCACGCGCGCGACCGCATGCCGCCTCATGGTCAAATAAAAACGGGACGCGCCGGACCCCCGGCACGCCCCGCAACTGTAGCAACAATCAAGCAGCCCACGCAATTCAGCCCACTAAAGCGTTTTGTTCCGCCGTTCTACCGAACGGCGGACCGGCCGACGCTGCGCGAGCCGCATTCACGCCAATCTGACGTTCAATTTCAAGGGCGCGACCAGAAGGTCAGCGCCCTTTCATTTCACGTCACCTTGGCGCAAATGCGGCTCGCTCGCTGGCATTAGTGCTACATCAGCGTTAACGTTGCCGCACTAAATTAGCTTTGTCGACTCCAGCTTTTCGATAATCCAGTCGTTGGCTTTGATGACCGGACGACGGAAGACCACACCCAGGGCCAGCGACGGAATCAGATAGCTCGCCAGAATACCCAGCTCAACCCAGTACTCCATATGGTAGGCGCCAGCCATGGCGGCATGCATGGCGTTGATGCCATGGGTAAACGGCAGGAACGGATAGATCGCCTGGAACACGGGGCCGGTCATCTCGATGGGGAATGTGCCGCCCGAGCCACCGACCTGCATGACCAACAGCACGACAGCGAGGGCCTTGCCGATATCGCCAAACGAAACCGTAAGCGTGTAGACGATATTGGAGAACACGAGACTCGCGATCCAGCCCGCCAACACAAACTGCAGCGGGTTGTCGCACTGGATTCCAAAGAACAAGATATCGCCGGCGCACACGAGCGTTGCCTGCAGCAAGGCCAGACCGCCAAAGAACAGATAACGGCCCAGGTAGATCTCGTGCAGGCGTACGGGGATGAGCTCGTTGATGAGCTCATCGTCGACCGAGACCTTCATCATGGCCGCCAGTACGATCGAGCCAACCCAGAGCGACAGAATCGTGTAGAACGGTGCCATGGCCGAACCGTAGTTGCGGATCGGATAGACCGGCTTGCGATCGAGCGCAACGGGGCCGGAAAGCGACACGGCCAAACCCTCGGGATCGTTGCCGATCATCGTCTTGATCGTCGCAAGATCATCTGACATAAGGGCACCGTCGAGCTCGTCCTTAAACGCGCTGATCTTGTCCGACGCCTCGCCCAGCTGATCGGAAGCCTTGTTGACCAGCTTTGCAGCCTTGGAGAGGCCCTTTGCCAGCGAACCGGATGCGTCGGTCAGGCCATCTACGGCGCTATCCAGATCGCCCGAGATACCATCGAGCGAGTCTAGAATGCCCGAGACGGTCTTCTTGAGCTCCTTGGCCTTAACCGAGAACGTGGAATCGTAATCGGATTTGGCGCCCGCGATGCCGGCCTTGGCATCGGCGATGGCCTGGTCGACCAAGGCACGCGAGTTGATGACCTCGGCCATGCTGCCGGAGAGAGACTCCTCGGTCGCCGTCAGGTCCTTCGCATTGTTGCGGTACTCATCGGCGATTCCGCCCAGCGACGTCGCGGCGGACTTGAGGCCGTCCTTCAAATTCTCATCGCTCACCTGGTCGGCAAGTCTGCAGAGTTGATCGGCCATCGCATCGATATCCTTGGCGCGCGCATTGAGGGCCTTGGCGGCAGCATCGAGTTGGGACACCGTAAGATTGACATGCTGGTTTGCAGCATCGAATGCATTTTCGAGCTCGGTGGAAACGTTATCGAACGAACCCGCGCTCCCATCAATAGCGGCATCGATCGCATCGCTGGCGGACTTGAGCGCTTGCTCGGAATCGGCAATACCGCTCTCGGCATGCCGCATGAGCTGCTTCACCGACTCCTCGGTCGATCCGGACTGCTTGAGCATACCGCTCGCCGACGTCAGCGAATCGGACGTGGAGCTCAAAATGCCCGCAAGCGACGTTGCGCTGGCCTGAATGTCCTGCAAGCCCTGGACCGAATCGCCCAGCGTCGAGGACAGGTTGGCGATAAAGTTGCTCACCTGGTCGGTGCTCATGTAATCGAGCAGGCTGGACACCGTCTTAAGGCCGATGGTCGTGATGGTCTTGGTAAAGGTCTCATTGACTTGGCTCTGGACGGCGCTCGAGCCCTTCTCGGTCACGATCTGCGCGATGGCGTTGGCCTTCTGGTTCTCGTAGAACTCGATATCGGCATGCTTCACCTCAGTCGAGAAAAGCGTCATCATGTCGGCGCTAAACGTTTTAGGGATAACGACGGCAGCGTAGTACGCGCCCGACTTAACGCCCTCGATCGCCTTATCGCGGTCGTTGAGGACAACCCAGTCGAAGTTCTCGTTGCCGCGCAGGGTGGCGGTTACGTTTTCGCCCACGTTGACCTCGACGGGGATCAGATCGCTCTCGTAGCCCTCATCGGTATTGACCACGGCAATCTTAAGGTTGCCGGTATTGCCGTAGGGATCCCAGCTGCCGGCGATGTTAAACCACGCGTACAGGCACGGCACGATAATGAGGCCCATCACGACGACCATGCCGATCACGGAGCGAGACACGTTTTGGACATCGCGCTTAAACAGGTGCAGGATGTTTTTCATTTATGCCTCACCTCCTTTAGAGTGCTTGCCAAGCGGGGTGGTGTCCCCGTCGTTTCCGTTTACGTTGTCAACGCCGTCGGCATCTTGAGCCTTACGATGCGCACCGATATGCGGCAGACGGCTCGTGGGCTGTTCGCTGTCCTTGGTGCCCCGCTCGCTGGCGTTGAGACCAAACATGCGACGGGCGGCGGGGATGGCAGCCGTGTGCTCGCGCATCTCGCGGCGCAGGTCCTCGTCCGAAAGCGCCGAGATACGCATCTGGGTATTGAGGCTCGCGCGGATGTACTCGATGTTGATGAGCCAGCCACAGATGGCGATAACCGAAATGATCCAGATAACGAGCAGGATGATCTTGCCGTTATTGTCGATATCGAGCACCGTCGACAGGACAAAGAGCAGGACCTGCACGCCTACCACGGCGGCAAAACCGCCCTTGATGTAGTACGGGTAGCGATGCTCAAAGGCGACCGCATGATCGAGCAGTTCGCGACGGTACGAATCGGAATCGAGCATGACACGCATGGCCGTGCGCAGCGAGTAGCGCTGGCGCGGCAGGTCGTTGGACTCGCAAATCATCATACCGGTCGTGGAAAGCTGTTTATCAAAGAGCAGATTGAGGTTGAGCAGCAACGGGCGCAGCTGCAGACCGATAAAGAGCGCCACGATCAAGAACACGCCCAGGATGCACAGGTTAAACAGGTAGTTGAACGAATACATGCCGCCGACGGTCTCGCGCAGCAGGTTGATGCCATAGGTGAAGGGCAGCAGCGGGTGCAGCCACTGGAAGAAGCCGGGCATCATCTCGATGGGATACATGCCCGACGAGCCGGGGATCTGCACAATGACGAGGATGACGCCAATGGCTTTGCCGATATGCTTAAAGGTAGTGGACAGCGCATAGATGATGTTGACGTAGGTGAACGAGATAGCGATGCCGCCCAGCACAAAGAGCAGCGGATTGACGCACTGAACGCCAATGACCAGATCGCCCACCGTAACGATGATGGCCTGGAACGCGCCCAGGATCACCAGGAGCAACCAGCGACCAAAGTAGCCCTGACGCGCGGTAAAGCTGCCGATGCCTTCACGGTCGACCTCGAGCTTGTAGATGGCGATGAGCACATAGCCGCCTACCCACAGCGCCAGATTGGTGTAGAAGGGCGCGATGCCCGAGCCAAAGCTCTTGACCGGATAGATTGACTTGGACGTCAGCTCAACCGGAGATGCCATGAAATCTGCCACGTCATCGACGTCGACGTCCATGAGGCCGGCCAACTCGCCCATAGACTCAGAGGTCTGCAGCGCCGCAATGTCATTGGCGGCGGTCGCGAGCTTGTCCTGAACCTTGGCAAGCGAGGCATCGGTCTGGGACAGTGTGGTCTTGGCCTGTTTGAGCGTCGCATCGAGTTGGGCCAGCGTGCCACGCGCGCTCGCAATCGTGGGCGTAAGACCCGATACGATGCCGGTCAGGTCGCCCGAAACGGCGGCGAAGGAGTCCAGAGCGCTCGAAGCCTTCGGCAGCGCGTTCTGCCCCAGATCCGTCTGAGCCTGATTCATGTTGGTCGTACCGGTTTTGATCGCAATGTCGATAGCATCGCTGGCGCCCGAGACAGCCAAAGCGTCATTCGCAATAGCGTTTGACTGATCGGAGAGATTATTCTTGACGGCCTGAAGGCTCTCAATTTGCCCTCGAAGCATATCAATCGCAGACGCGATCAGCGCATTAACTTCTTCCGAGCCCGTCGGCGCGCTGTCGGCCAGCTTCTGCAGACTCTCGATAAGAGTCTTGTTATGGTCGATCGTCGCCTGAAGCGATTCGCGCGAGTTGTCGATGCGGGTGGTTGTGGACGTCAAAGCACCCGTCATCTTTCCGACCGCGGTGTACGCGGAAGCCGACGTCTTGCTCAACGCGGCGCTGCCCTCCGAGAGCGCCTTGGAAAGCGAGGTGATGGACTTGCCAGCCGTGGTGCGAGCTTCGCCCAGCAGATCATTACCCTGAGCGATTGCCTGCGTTAGCGAAGGCGCCTGTCCCTGCAGGCCCGCCAACGCAGCATCGGCCGAAGCAATCGAGCTGCTTGTCTTATCGATGGCGGCATTCATGTCGCCAATCGAACCACGCACCTCGCCCAAGGTATCGGATGCTTCGGACACCGAACTTGCCAGCGAATCCTGGGTCTGGGTTGCCTTGTCCTTTAAATCGACTCCGGCATCCTTGGCGATACCGGCAACGGTCTCGCCCACCGTGGAGACAAATTCCGAGTTGATCTGCTCCTCGATGGTGTTGGCACCGGTGTCGGTAACCTTGGGCGCAATAGCGCTCTTCTTCTCATTGACGTAGTACGTAAGCTTGGGCTGATGGTAGTTGCCGTCGAGCATCGAAACCAGGTTATCCGAGAAGTTCTTGGGGATTACGATGGCCGCATAGTACTCACCGCTCTCAACGCCCTCTTTGGCATCGGCCGCCGAATCGACGAAGGTCCAGCCCAGCCGATCGTTCTCCTTGAGCTGATCGACGACCTTATCGCCCGCGTTGAGCTCGCCCACCAAGTCGTTTTGGGTGCCCTGATCGTTGTTGGCGATGGCAATCTTGATACCCTGGGTGTTTCCGTACGGATCCCAGTTGGCAACGATGTTGTACCAGGCATACAGCGAGGGAATAACGCACACGCCGAGGGTAACCACCAGGGCGACGGGGTTCACGATCAATCGCTTGATGTCGCGTTTAAAGATTGCAAAGGAAACCTTTGCATCGGATAGTTTGCTGCCGAGACTCACGCTTGGACCATCCATCCTGTCGTTGAATCGAATCGTACTATCGATAACCATTGTACGAAGGCGCTTTAGCGTCTCAGGGCACAATGGTATTGAGTTTTGCGGGTAGCAATATACTACGAAGATGAGTTAACGTACAGTTGTACAGTATCTTAAATTCCCGCAGCTCCCAAAACCACAACCCGCACAAATTAGCAACCCAACTAGTCGTTGGGGACGTTCTTTAGTCATTAGGAACGTTCTTAAACGACTAGTCAAACAAGAACGTCCCCAACGACTAGTTTGGACCACGGTAACGTCGATGTTTTGGCAATGCCAGCGAGCGGGCACCAGAGCGAACAAATTGGCATGAAAAGAGGACGGCATAGACCTTCTGGTCATGCCGTCCTCTTTGAATGACAAGTTGTCGCTCTGGTGCCCGCGCAGCGTCGACCGGTCCGCCGTTCGGCAGAACGGCGGAACCAATTACATAAGCTCGCAGACAGCCGCCGCGAAGGCAACGGGGTCCTCGGGCAAAATACCCTCGACGAGCAGGGCCTGGTCATAGAGCAGGCCGGAGTACTGCTTGATCTTGTCGGCGTCGCCCGCCTTCTGGGCAGCGACGAGCTTGGCAAAGACCGGGTGCTTGGCGTTGAGCTCGAGCACACGCTGGCTCTTGGGCATACCGTCGGGCGCACCCTCGGGACCCTTCTGAAGCACCTTCTCCATCTCGAGCGAAAGCGGACCCTCGGTGGTGATGCACGCGGGAGCATCGGTCAGGCGCGCAGAGACGGCGACCTTCTCGACCTTGTCACCGAGTGCCTCCTTCATGGCGCTAAAGAGGTCCTCGTTCTCCTTAGTGGCGTCCTCGGCCTCCTTCTTCTCGTCCTCGGTCGCCAGGTCAAGATCGCCGGTAGCGACATTCTTGAGCTCCAGGTGACGATCCTCGACCTCGGGCTCGGCACCGTCGGCAACAGCCTTCTCGGCAGCCTCGCGGGCAGCGTCGTCCTCGTAGATCTTGGGCATATCGACGGCAACGTACTCACGCATAGCCTGGAACGTGAACTCATCTACATCCTGCGTCAGCAGCAGCACGTCATAGCCGCGGTCGAGTACGCCCTTTACCACGGGCATCTTGGTCAAGCGCTCACGCGAGTCGCCGGCGGCGTAGTAGATGGCCTTCTGATCTTCGGGCATGCCCTTGGCATACTCGGCCAGGGTAATCATCTTCTGCTCCTTGGCAGACCAGAACAGCAGCAGGTCGGCGAGCTCATCGGCCTTCATGCCATAGCTCGAATAGATGCCGTACTTAAGGCCACGGCCAAAGTTCTCAAAGAACTTCTCGTAGGCCTCGCGGTCGTTGTCACGCATATCCTCAAGGTCGGCGGTAATCTTCTTTTCCACACGCTTGGCGATAGCCTTGAGCTGACGGTTCTGCTGCAGCGTCTCGCGCGAGATGTTGAGCGACACGTCGGCGGAATCCACGACGCCGCGGACAAAGTTATAGTAGTCGGGAAGCAGGTCGTCGCACTTCTCCATGATCAGGACGTTGGAGCTGTAGAGCGCCAGGCCCTTTTCGTAGTCCTTGCTGTACAAATCGAACGGCGCGCGGCCCGGCACAAACAGCAGGGCGTCGTACTCGAGCGTACCCTCGGCGTGGAAGCTGATGGTGCGCGCAGGATCGTCAAAGTCGTGGAACGTAGACTTGTAGAACTCGTCATAGTCCTTCTGCTCAACATCGGAGCTGCGCTTCTTCCAGATCGGCGTCATGGAGTTAACGGTCTCGAGCTCCTGGTAGTCCTCGTACTCGGGCTTGTAATCCTCCGGCGCGTCCTCGGGCTTGGGTTTCTGGCGGCTCTTGGAGACCATCATTTGGATTGGGTAGCGCACATAGTTGCTGTACTGCTGAATCAGGCTCTTGAGGCCCCACTCGGTCAGGAAGCGATCGTAGGTCTCGGCCTCGCCATCGGCGTCGAGCTTCTCGTTCTCGCGCAGCGTCAGGATGACATCGGTGCCGTGCTCGGCGCGCTCGCCGTCCTCGATGGTATAGCCCTCAAGACCGTCGGATTCCCACACATGGGCGACATCCTCGCCATAAGCGCGGCTGACCACCTTCACGTGGCTGGCGACCATAAAGGCCGAGTAGAAGCCCACGCCAAACTGACCGATGATGTCGACATCCGAACCCTGCTGCTCGGCGTTCTCGGTCTTAAACTCCTCGGAGCCGGAATGGGCAATGGTGCCCAGGTTGCGCTCGAGCTCCTCGGCGGTCATGCCAATGCCGTTATCCGAGATGGTAATGGTGCGGGCGTCTTTATCAAAGGAGACGCGAATAGCCAGGTCGCCCTGGTCGAGCTTGACGCTCGGATCCTGCAGGCTCTTAAAGTTGAGCTTGTCGACGGCGTCGCTCGCGTTAGAGATAAGCTCGCGCAGGAAGATTTCCTTGTTGGTGTAGATGGAGTTGATCATGAGGTCGAGCAACTTTTTGCTCTCGGTCTTAAATTGACGCATGTGCAGTCCTTTCGCGCTACCCCCGTCCGCAAAAACAGCTCGGTTGCCCGAGCCGTATCGCAGACCTGCTATGTTCAGACTTAGATTTTATAACCCATTAGCGCGCATATATACATGCGGAATCGAAAAACTGTATGTCCGAACACTCCGATGCGCCAATTGCCAAGGAGTGTCCCCAACTGCCGACAGAAAAGGAACGTCCCTATCTGCCATCTACGCGCTTGGCCATCCAGGCATGGGGTTGGCCCTCGTCTTCGTAGTCAACCGGGGCAATTTGTGTGTAGCCAGCCTTTTCATAGAGCGGCAACACGTATTCCTGCGCGTGCAGCTTAATAAGTTTAGCGCCGGCATCGCGTGCGCATGTATCGCTGGCCTCGACGATCGCGCTTGCCAACCCGCGACGACGCATAGCCGGCAGCACGGCGACGCGCCCCATAATGTAGGTCTCCCCCGCGGCGACGCCTTCGTCCAAGTCGCACGCCGGTGGCACCGGAGCCTCCGCATCTGCCGCGCGCTCCAGCTCCTCGGGAAACACGCGCGAGCAGCCGGTGAGTTGGCCATCCACATACAGCGTCACATGGATGCAGCCCGGGTCCTCGTCAATCTGGTCAAACTCGTTTTCATAGCCTTGTTCGTCCATAAAAACGGCGCGGCGCACCAGCGCCGCGTCCTCAAAGCAACCTGTCTTAAGTTGGATATCCAAGGCGGCCCCTTCATTCAGTAAGAACGTTAGGGACAGATTTTAGCGAAAATGAGCCCCGCGCACACTAAACTTCGCACGCGCTTTTGCCAGGCAATCGTAGTGGCCCACGTTATGGGCGTCACTCGCGATAAAGCTGTACAGATTTTGCTCGAACAGACGCTGCGCCGGCTTTTTCTCGCGACCAAAGCGCCCACCCGCAATAAAGTCGGCAGAAGCCTGCAGCTTACAGCCCATGTCGACCAGACGCTCGGCCACACTCACATCCTTTTGAACAGCGCGATATCGCTCGGGATGGGCGATGATCACCTGGTAGCCGCGGCATTGCAAATCGTAAATCGTACTCTCGTACTCTCTAAACGCATAGGAATCAGCATGCGTCGAAAGCTCGAGCAGGAACTCGTTGGTTCCATCGAAATGCAGGTACTCCGCAGCGTCGATGCCCAGCTCGACGAGCTTTCGGTGGTTGACCTCAAAGCCCATCTGAAGCGGAAAACCATCTGCGTTATCCCGCAATAGCTCAAAGGCATCCCACATCTTGTCGTAGTCAAAATAGGGATCTCGGCAATGCGGGGTGCAGACAATTCTGGTTACGCCAGCCTGCTTGGCAGCTGCAAGCATCGCCAAGCTCTCATCAAGATCGGCAGCGCCGTCGTCTACACCCGGCAAGATATGACAATGAATGTCGCGCATAGGTCGGCCTTAATCAACTAAACGTTTGCCCGGTTGGTAAAGATGCCCATTTTAGAAGCACCCTGAGCAGCGGAACCGTTCTTTACCTTCTTACCTTCCTTGGTGTAGTAAGAATAGTAATACTCGCTGGTCTCGGTCTCGCAGTAATTCATAACGGTACCGATGAGCTTGACCTTCTCGGACTTCTTAAGCTGAGCGATGGCGTTGAGCGCCTCCTCGCGCTTGGTGAAGTCTTCGCGCACCACAAACAGCGTGCCGTCAGTCAGGCTGGCGATCTCGGCAGCATCGATGAAGGTGCCGACCGGGGGAGCATCAAAGATGACGTACTGGAACTTGGCGGACAGTGCCTTTACCAGCTTGGCAAAGCGGTGAGAGACGATGATGTCGGCAGGATTGGGAATATGCGGCTCGGCATCGAGGAAGTAGAAGTTCTTCTGACCCGTCTCGACAATCGCCTGGTCAATAGAAACCTGCTCGGAAAGGACTGCGTAGAGTCCGCCGCGGGAGCGGACGCCGAGCATATCGGCAAGGGACCTGCGACGCATATCAGCCTCGACCAGCAGGACGCTCTTGCCGCTGGTGGCGATAGCCTGGGCAAGGTTGATGGAAACCGTAGACTTACCCTCGTTGGGAATCGAGGACGTGACGGTAATGGTGCGAATGGGATCATCCACGCTCGCAAAGCGGATGTTGGCCAGAAGGGTCTTGGCGGCATTCTGTACAACGAGCTTATCGGTGTTCTTTGCCTTAGCCATGCCTATTTACCACCTTTCATAGCCGGAATTCGGCCAACAACGGGAATGCCCAGGAGCTCTTCTGCCTCTTCTGCACCGCGGATGCGGGTATTGAGCATGTCTGCCAAAACGACATAGGCAACTGCGATAAAGATGCCCGCGAGGAACGCGACAGCAACGTACAGCATACGCTTGGGACCGCTGGGGGCTTCGGGGGTCTTAGCCTCGTCGATAACGTTGATGCTCTGGGCAGCGCCGACGTTCTGAGCGACCGTACTCACCGAGCTAGCTATGGCCTTTGCGACCTCAGCCGTCTCCTTGGCATCGGTGCCGGTAACCGAAAGCGTAATGACACGCGTGGTGGTCTCGGAGGAAACAGACACCTTGTAGTCATCCAGATCGGTGAGGCCCAGTTCCTTGGCGGCGCCGCTCTTAACGCTATCGCTATCCAGCAGCGTGGCGATATCGTTGGAAAGCATCTGGCTCGCCGAGAGATCGTTGTAGCTCATCTGACCGCTATCGTCGGTCTTGGCGAGAATGTACATGCTCGTCGTCGCGGTATAGGTGTTGTCCATCGCAACGAAGGACACGATGCCCATGGCGATCGCGCAGACCACCGGAAGGGTGATGACCAGCTTGAGGTGCTTTTTGAGCAGCTGGAACAATTCGAGAAGGGTCATGCAGCTTGCCTTTCAGTTCCCGAGTTCGTATTGACAAAACTGCTCGTATAATATCGCATATTTCTACCATGCCCAAGCTCTATACATAAGATACAGCGTCCGCGTGTAAGTTGCGCAACAATTCACGCGGTAGCGGAGGCGCGGGCGTACCGTCTAATCCTCGGTTTTTGCTATGCCGCTACGCGAACGGTCCCTCTTGTTGCACGGGAAACGTTACCGTAATGGTGGTTCCCACGCCCGGCTCACTCGACAGGTCAATCGCGGCGTGATGGTACAGAGCGGCGTGTTTGACGATCGCCAAACCCAGGCCGGTTCCGCCACGCGCCTTAGAACGACTCTTGTCCACGCGATAAAAACGCTCGAACACTTTACCCTGCTCCTCGGGCGCAATACCGATACCCGTATCGGCAACAGACAGGTACGGATGACCCTCGTCATTGGTCCCGCAGCGCAGCGTGACCGTACCGCCAGGTCGGTTGTAGCGAATGGCGTTGCTTGCAAGGTTGTAGATCAGCTCGTCAATCAGGCGCGGCACGCCTTCGATCACCATGGGCTTCGTCTCGTGCCCAATGGTCACATTCGACTGCCGGGCAACTTGCTCAAGACGCTGTTCCACCGTCAAAATGGCGCGAGAGAGCTCGATGGGTTCTGTGGACCCAATGGGCACCGCCTCGCCCTCGGATGCTCGCTCCGCCTCGTCCAAGTTGGAAAGCGTAAGAATGTCGTTGACGAGCGCTGCCAGGCGGCCCGCCTCGCGATAGATGCGGCCACCAAAGTTGCGCAAGTCGTCCTCGCCCTCAACCATGCCGTTTGCAATAAGCTCGGCATAGCCCGAAATCGCGGTAAGCGGGGTCTTGAGCTCATGGGTGATATTGGCCGTGAACTCGCGGCGCATTCGGTCGTTGTCCGCTAGCACCGCCATTTGGCGCTTGAGTTCCTGGCGCTGCGACTCGATACGCTCAAGCATGGGGACCATCTCGGCATAGGCGTGCTCATAGCTACGGCGTGGGTGGTCCAAATCTACCTCTTGCAACGGCGCGATGATTGCACGGGACTCGCGGCGCGCCATAAAAAACGAGAGTATTGCACCCGCTGCTGCGATAAGCAGCATCGGCGCCACCATCGACAGCAAAATCGCCGCAACGCCAGGCTGGGCTTGCGCCAAGCGGACAACCTGGCCGTTATCAAGGGCGACGGCGCGATACAGCATAATCTCGTCGAGCGTAGAGCTTGCGCGCTCCGCGGAACCCAAACCACTCTCAAAGGCCTCGATGACCTCGGGGCGATCGCCATGGTTGGGCAGTGAGGAAGGCGACGCCTCGTTGTCGTAGGCAACCGATCCATCCTTGTTAATCAGCGTAATGCGCAAGTCCTCGCGATCGAGGCTACGCAAGAACGGGATGGGCTCCTGCTGTTCGTCGAGGGCGGCAGCAATGAGCTCGGTTTCCTGCGCCAGATTGGCACTCGTGGCATCCGCCAAGGTGTTTTGCACAAAGAACGCACCCAGCACCGTAAACGCCACGATAACCGCCATGGCGCAAACAAAGATCGTCACAAAAACGCGGTGCGACAGCGTATGTTTTCCCTGGGGGGCGAAGACCACGGGCTACTCCTCCGATGCGGTGGCCGCGGTGTCGTCACCTTCGGCACCGTCACCGGCAGAAGGCTCGGCCAAGCGGTAGCCCACGCCGCGCACGGTCTCGATGGCGCTGGCATGCTCGCCCAGTTTTTGGCGAAGCGTCTGAACGTGCACGTCAACGGTGCGCGAACCGCCGTCGAAGTCCCAGCCCCACACGCTCTGCAGCAACGACTCGCGGGTAAAGACCACGCCGGGCTTGCGCATGAGGTACTCGAGCAGGTCGAACTCGCGCAGGGTGAGCTTAAGCGGCTCGCCGGCAACGGTCACCTCGCGATGGCTGGGCGAAAGCACGATATCGCCCACGCTGAGCACATCGCTCGCCTGCTTGACCATGCCGCCGCGACGCAGCAGTGCGCGGCAGCGGCTCGCAAGCTCCATGAGCGAAAACGGCTTAGTCAGATAATCGTCGGCACCGCCATCGAGCGCCATCACCTTGTCGAGCTCGGTATCCTTGGCGGTAAGCATCATGATGGGCACCGTCTCCGTCAGGCGATCGGCACGCAGGCGACGCATAATCGCCAAGCCATCGGTATCGGGCAGCATGATATCGAGCAGCACAGCATCGGGCACCCGTCGCGCCACGGCAGCCTTAAACTCACCGTCGCACGAAAAGCCTTCGGCCTCGATCCCCTGCTTGCGCAGCGCATAGACCGTCAAATCCCTGATGTTGTCATCGTCCTCGACGTAATAGATCATGTTGAACCCCTTTGCGGCCGGCATGACCGCATCTTAATCCTAAAGGTACCTTTACTAGATGGTATCAGCCAAAACGGCCCGTCAAATAATCCGCCGTACGCGGGTCGGTAGGATTTTTGAAAAGCTGAGCGGTGGGCGCGTGCTCCACCAACTCACCTAGCAAGAAAAACGCGACGGAATCGGATATGCGCGCCGCCTGCTGCATATTGTGTGTAACGACCACGAGCGTGCAGGTCTCTTTGAGCTCGCAGGCCAGCTGCTCCACCACGAGCGTCGACACGGGATCGAGCGCCGAGGTCGGCTCGTCCATCAGCAGAATATCGGGCTGCACGGCAAGCGCACGGGCGATGCACAAACGTTGCTGCTGTCCGCCCGAAAGCCTCAGACCAGACTCCTTGAGTTTGTCCTTGACTTCGTCCCACAGGGCAGCGCGGCGCAGGGAATCCTCGACCAGCTCATCCAGCACAGCGCGATCGCGCACACCCATACCGCGGGGGCCATAGGCGACGTTGTCGTAGATGCTCATGGGAAACGGGTTGGGGCGCTGGAACACCATGCCCACGCGCTGACGAAGGCGGCAGATGTCGTAATCGCCCAGGATATCTTGACCATCGAGCGCAATCTTGCCCTCGATGCGGCAGTCCTTGATGCCGTCGTTCATGCGGTTAAAGCAACGCAGCAACGTCGACTTGCCGCAGCCCGAAGGACCGATAAACGAGGTAATCTGCTTGTCGCGGATCTTGATGGACACATCCTTAAGCGCGTGGTGATCTCCATAGAACAGGTCGAGGCCCTCGACATCGATGCGCGTCGGCGAGGCGGCAAGGTCCTCTGCCGTGGGGCGAGTCGCATCCCCAACTTCGCGCTCATGCGCGGCCTCGGCCTGCGCTTCCATTAGCTCCTCGAGCTCCGTGGGCCCCACAGCCGCAGCAGCCGTCATACCGCATACCTCCACATCGATATCAAATCAGCAGTATCGATAGTAAAAATCGCAGCTCATATATGCGTGAGGGTATTGTCAAGTATTTGTAAGGACCTCCTCGATACGCGACGGGCAATCATATCGACCGTGCACACCCAAGCGTCCGCTCAGACACGAAGATAAACCGCACGCGCCAAACCCCAAGCGGCACAGCCGGTAAACGATATACTCTAGAGCCAAAGGAGACCATCCCGTCGAAAGCGAAATCAGTGAAGCATCTTACCCCTCTTGTAAAGCGTTCCGCGCAGCTGACCGTTGGCCTTGCCTGCGCCGTCGCCCTTGTCGCCGGTATTCCGTCCGTCGCCGGCGCCCAAGTGCTCACGACCGATAACATCTGCGGCAAAGCCGCCGATGCACGCGGCATTGCAGCCGAAGACCTGCCCGATATCGATGCCTCCAATGCGTTTGTCATGGGTAAAAACGGCTCCGTCTACTATGCCCGTAGCGCCGACGAGCAAGTCAAAATCGCCTCGATCACCAAGGTCATGACTGCAATCCTCGCGGTCGAGAACTGCAAAATGGACGAGAAAATCACCGTGAGCAACGCGGCGGCAACCGTAGGCAACTCGACCGCGGGACTCCTCGAAGGCGACGAGCTCACCGTCGAGCAAGCGCTGCGCGGCCTGATGATCCCCTCGGGCAACGACGCCGCCATCGCGCTTGCCGAACACGTGGGCAAAAAACTTGACCCCAAGACCAAAGATGCCGTCGCTACGTTTGTAAAAGCCATGAACGAGCAGGCCAAGAAGCTCGGCTGCACGGGAACGCTCTTCGAGAACCCGCACGGGCTGGATTTTGACGAATGGGCCGGCGATATGCATTCAACCGCACACGATGTGGCATTGATGATGCAAGAGGCCATGAAGGACGACACGATTCGCGAAGTCATGGCGAGCAAAGATCCCTGGATCGAAGTGACGGGCGCCGACGGCTCCGATCATTCGCATTCCATGGAAACGCACAATGTTTTATTGGACCAAGACGGCAATATCGGCGGTAAGACCGGCACCACCGACGATGCCGGATACTGCTTTGCAAGCGCCTACAATCGCGATGGCGACGAGATCTATACCGTTGTCTTGAACTCCAGCACCACCGACCAGCGTTTTGCCGATACGGCCACACTTGCTAGTTGGTATTACGACCACAAGGTAACGGTCGAAATCGCCAATACGCAAAAGAAGACCGCCAACGGAAATCCGCTGATGGCACGTGTCAGTCAAACCGACTGGACAGACAAAACGATCGACGCCACGCTTGCCGACCCCACCGCGCAGGCAACGGTGTTCTCACTCGCCGGCGAAGTGACCGAAAAGGTTAGCTACGATGACCTTTCGGGCACGGTGCATGTTGGCGATAAGGTGGGCAGCGTTACGCTTAAGCAGGACGGCACCAAGATTGCCGTCATGGACCTGGTTGCCGACGAGGAAGGAACGGGGCCCAATCCCATCGAGTGGCTGCTCGTGAAGCTCGACCGCCTGGGCCGCCGCATCGACAACCGCCCGCTCACAGCCGAGAGCGAGACCGTAGCCAAGGCTCCTGAGGTGTAGGGCCAAAGCGATATCACATCGAACCAAATGAGGCGTCCAACGGGGCGCCTCATTTTTTGAGGGTTCGAATCCCCAGTTAACATTCTTCTAATCAAAAAAGGGCCCCAAATGGGACCCTTCTTTCAAGTCATACTGGCGGAGAGCTGGGGATTCGAACCCCAGATGCCCTTTTGGGGCATACTCGCTTAGCAGGCGAGCACCTTCGGCCTCTCGGTCAGCTCTCCGTAACAGCCGTTCCATAGTAACCAAACACTCGAATCCGGGCAAGGGGAAATTTTGATAATTGGCCGGCAGGCTTTCCTCCCCCATAAATCAAACCCCTATCCCAACGACCGGCTGAGGGATCCGAGCTCATCGTTTCCCATCGTGCGCCACATTTGGAAGATGCAGACGCGTGCCAGGAAAAAGAAACCGTTATCGACCAGCTGCACAGCAGCGTCTGCCAGCTGGTTGGACACGGCGGGCACCGGCGGCAGTTCGAGCCCGGCCTTACTGATGGTCTCAACCGCTTCCTCGAACGTCGGTGGCTCATTGACACCCATCTCGTTCATAAGGCCCTGCATTTCCTCCAGTGCGTTGCTACCCGACTCCTCGCCGCGCGGTACCAAGCGGTAGCACGCCAACGCCAGCTGGAGCTGATCGCAGTTCCAGTAGGCAAACGCTAGGCGATAGAACAGGTAGCCGATTGCGGAACGGTCACTGGCAATGCGCAGGCCGTGGCGCGCCACCTCAATGACCTCGTCATAGCGCTCCAGACGCGCCAGCACGTTGATGAGTGCAAAGTGTGATTGCATGGATGAGCGCGCCAGATCGTAAAGATGACGCACCTCGGGCAATGCCCGCTCAAAATCCTCCTGATCGGCGTAAAAGCTGCAAATCTCATGCTGGGCAAAGTACAGCGCATCGGGAGCGCGCAAAATACGAACGGAGCGGTCTTCCTCCATTACCGGCAGCACCATACGCACCAGTTGGTTGTCGCAAAACAGCGTCTGGACCGGTCCTGTCGCCAAAAGCTCGGCAACGGCGCACTTGGCCTCCAGCTCCTCAACAAGACGGGAAAAGCCCTCAAACGCACCCGCGCGGTCGACTTTTGCCCGCTCGCGCAACTCAGCGACGCGCGCCACATACGGGTCATCGCCCTCCTCCATAACCTCAAGCTCATCAGCCGTATCGGCAAGCAGCAGGTCGCGCAACGCCGGCGGCAGCGAACGGTGGTCGTCACGCGGGCGAGCATGAACCTCAGCGGGCTCAATCGCATCCGGCGCGTCCGACTCATATGCCTCAAGCATGCGCTTGCACGGCATATCATCCATATCCATACTTTCAAAATTCTTAGCGGCGGGAACGCAATTGGCCAGATAAGCCGCACGCCCAAAGGAATATGTTGCAATGATGCGCTCGCCCCGCTCGCCATCGGGAGCCGCAATCTGAACGTAGCAGCGCGTAATGCTGGCACCGGCAGCAAAACAAGCCGCTGCTAGCGTGAGCGCCACGCGCGCATCGTGCTCGGTGGCCCATGCTGCGCGCTTAGGCTCATCCACCTCGCGCCAGGCATCATCTTGAGCATCGTATTCGCGCTGCGGCATAGCATCGACAACCGTTCGGCCAAATCGAACCAGCATGATGCCCTCGGCGACGTTCGCCCGATAGGTGTAGTCGAGCCGCGTGACCACGTTGAGTGCTTCTACGATACGTGCAAAGCGGGTGCGAACGTCCCACTCGCCGCCTGGCTGGCAAGCTACCGTACCCGGTTTGGCCCACGGGTTGTCATTCGACAGCGTTTCGAGCAGGCGAGGAACGTCGTTTGTCGTCTTGCTGATATGCCATAGGTCAAAGAGCGAGCAGCCCTCAAAGCTTGGCGACGAGGCAACGGGGCCCAACCCTGCCCCAATACGCTCAAGGATGCCGGAGAGGCGGTTAAGACGACACTCGATAGCAAGCAGCATGTCAATCTCGTCTTGGTCCAGCAGGCTACGATCAAAATTGAGATAGAACAGCTTTGAGCGGTCGATACGCGCTAGGCCCATCTCGGACTTGGCAGCGATGGTGCGCAGTCGGGGCAAATCGACCTCGCTCATAAGGGCGGCGGCATAACGCTCGATACCGCTCGGATTATCGGCATGGTCAACGCGGTAGAGCAGCGTCTCGATAGCATCGGGGAGCGGTGCCGTGTTAAAGCCCAAAAACACCTCGACCGGCTCGGGCAACTTTACGAGTTTGATCTTGTTGGCGGTGTTTTTTATACCCTCATCAAGCTCGTCGGCAGGTACCGTGTTCGCAAGAGCGTTGTTGGGGTCGGCAAATATCACGTAGCGCAAGAACATCGAGGCCATAAACTCGCCATAAGGGAGAGCACGGCTCGAATTCCATGTCTCGTGGTCGGACTGCTCACGCATGGGCCCTTCGGGAGAGCCGGCCGTTCGCGCACAAGCGCGCATTGCACCGTTGGCTCCCCGCACCAAAATCTCGCCAACACTGGAATCGGACTCGTCAAGGACCAATTTCATATCGGGGTTCTTGGGCAATGGCACTTTCTGAACAGGGCCGTCAACCTTATAGACCTCACCTGACACGCTCACGTAGCCCAAAAGCGATATGTGGCTTTTGCCTACGAATTCGACGACGTAGCAAGACTCTTTAGGATCCTCGCCAAAAACTTTCCAGACAACACCATACGAGCGCCCCGCGGGTTGCTCTGGCATCGATGGAAAACGCTTTTTGGGGTCGAGAAACCTGAGCTTGTATGTCGGACGCTCTGCCACGAAATATCACCCTGATCGGTCGTATAGCGAAGGAGTGGTCACGGACGGACCGCGACATCTACTCGGAATCTTACACGAGTCGATAAGAAATAGTCTCCCGCGGGCGGAGGCGCACGATTCCAGTCGAGTGTCTGGGGTCGAATGGCGGCGTAAAAGAAAAGCCCCCGTTGCCGGAGGCTTCAAGTTCGATTGGTGCGGCGTATAGGATTCCGCGCATCCGCTTCGCGGATCCGCACCGGCTTCGCCCGCCTGCCGGCGCGCT
>NZ_JBQKGH010000010.1:0-83053 GCF_052118905.1 Collinsella sp. LCP21S3_A3
GATGACGCGGAAACGGCCCCTCCCGGGGCCGTTTCAGTTCCAGATCGTTGTTTTCGCCCGCTGAGCTGGGCCTATGCCGGAATCTCTCCCACAGAAACCACCGAAGAGCCAAGTTTTTTGTGGACGACGGATTTTCCGGCGTGAGTTTTGAGCGCGAGGGGCTGCAAGCGATGTTGCAGGAAGTGGAAGCCGGACGAGTGGCGACGGTCATTACCAAAGACCTTTCCCGTCTTGGCAGAAACTATCTGAAAACGGGCGAACTCATAGAGATTGTATTTCCCGAAAACGGAGTACGCTATATCGCGATCAACGACGGAGTTGACACAGCGCGGGAGGATAACGAGTTTACCCCCTTGCGGAACTGGTTTAACGAGTTTTACGCCCGCGACACAAGCAAGAAAATCCGCGCAGTTAAACAGGCACAGGCGCAAAAAGGCGAGCGCGTCAACGGGGAATATCCATACGGCTATATCCCAGACCCGAACAACCGCCACCACCTTATACCCGACCCGGAAACCGCGCCGATTGTCAAACAGGTTTTCGCTATGTTTGTTAGCGGCGTGCGTATGTGCGAAATCCAAAAATGGCTTGCGGAAAACAAAGTCTTGACGATTGGAGCGTTGCGCTATCAGCGTACAGGACAGGCGCGGTATCAGCGGGCAATGATCGCCCCCTATACTTGGCCGGACAAAACGCTCTATGACATATTAGCAAGGCAGGAATATTTAGGGCATACCATAACCGCGAAAACTCACAAGGTATCCTACAAGTCGAAAAAGACCCGGAAGAACGAAGAAGAACAACGCTATTTCTTCCCAAACACCCATGAGCCGCTTGTTGACGAGGAAACCTTTGAACTTACGCAAAAGCGGATTGCTACCCGCCACCGCCCGACAAAAGCACCGGAGATTGATATTTTTTCCGGCTTGCTGTTTTGCGCTGGTTGCAGACATAAGATGTATTACCAACAGGGCGTAAATATCGAGCCGCGCAAGTTTTCCTATTCTTGCGGCGCATGGCGCAACAGGGCAAGGACAGGCAGCGAGTGTACCTCTCATTATATCCGCAAAAACGTACTTCTTGATTTAGTGCTGGAAGATATGCGGCGGGTTTTGCGGTATGTTAAGGAACACGAACAGGACTTTATCTGTAAAGCTACCGAGTACGGCGACATGGAAGCGAGAAAGGCATTAGCGCAGCAGCAAAAGGAACTTTTCAAAGCACAGGCGCGTATGACCGAACTTGACACGCTTTTCCGCAAGCTGTATGAGGACAACGCATTAGGCAGACTGACAGATGAACGGTTTGTGTTTCTAACTTCCGGCTATGAGGACGAAAAGAAATCCCTTGCCGCAAGGATAGACGAGTTACAACAGCAGATCGCAACCGTTACCGAGCGAAAAAGGGATATATCAAGGTTTATTCAGATTGTCGGGAAATACAGCGACATACAGGAATTGACCTATGAAAACGTCCATGAGTTTATCGACCGTATTTTGATACATGAATTAGACCGGGAAACCAACACCCGGAAAATCGAAATCCATTATAGCTTTGTCGGACAGGTTGATACCGAGCAGGAGCCGACGCAAGTTGTCAACCATGACCGCCGTAACATGGTTGATGTAAAAAGTATCGCTATCTAACCCCAGCAAACGGCAGGCCCCGCCGACCGATTGCAAGCGGTCGGCGGGGCCATTGTGGCTCTTGACAGCGGATTGGGTCATATGAGCGAAAACCCGCCAGAGCGAGCAAGGTGCCTTGAAGCAAGGCGGCATAGACCTTCTGGTCATGCCGCCGAAGCTGAAAGGCAGATTGCCGCTCTGGCGGGTTTGCAGCGTCAACCTGTTACACGGTTTGGTAAAACCGCGTAACTACAAGGCATTCGCGCAGCGCTTGCAGATATGCGCGTGACCGTTGTACTCGCCGACGGTGGTGCGATAGTTCCAGCAACGGTCGCAGCACTCGCCCTCGGCGGCCTCAATAGCGACGGAAAGCTCCTCGCCCTGGGTTAGCTCAACATCGGAGACGATGTAGAACTCGGCCAGATCGACGGCCTTGTCGCCGGTCAGCAGCGCATACATCTCGGCGGGAACGACCGCCTTGACGCGGACCTGCTGGCTCTTGGTGAAGGTGCCGGCGGAGCGGGCATCCTCAAGGGCCTTGGTCACAGCGCTACGGAGCTCGAGCGAGGCCTCGAGCACGCCCTCGAACTCATTGGCCTCGTCGACCGTGATGGGCGACTTGTACCAATCGAGCAGCGCGGCGTACTTCTGGTGATCGACGCAGCCGGCGGGCGCATAGGCCATGGCCTCGTCGACCGTGTAGGACAGGATCGGCTGCAGGTCGCGCATGAGCATCGAGAAGAGCTCGGCCAGCACGGTCTGGGCGCTGCGGCGCTCGAGCGAGCCGGGCTTGTCGCAGTACAGGCGGTCCTTCAGGGCGTCGAGGTACACGTTGGAAAGCTCGGTAACCACAAAGTCGTAGAGCGCACGGTAGGCGCGCGGGAACTCGTAGCTGGCGTAGGCGTCGTCGACCTCGGCCTGGACCTGGGTCAGACGGGCAACCATGAGCTTGTCGAGCGGCAGCAGGTCGGCAAAGGCGACGCCGTCGGTCTCGGGCTCAAACTGACCCTCGAGCTCGGAGAGCAGGAAGCGCAGCGTGTTGCGGAAACGACGGTAGGCATCGGACGTACGAGCAAGGATCTCGTGGTCGATGGAGACGTCGGAGCTGGTATCGACCGAGGCGACCCACAGGCGGATGATATCGGCGCCCATCTCGTCGCAGACCTTATTGGGGTCGATGACGTTGCCGAGCGACTTGGACATCTTGCGGCCCTGGCCATCGAGCGTGAAGCCCTGCGAGACGACCGCCTTGTACGGAGCGTGGCCGTTGGCACCCACCGAGGTGAGCAACGAGCTCTGGAACCAGCCGCGGTGCTGGTCGGAGCCCTCGAGGTACACATCCGCCGGGTACTCAAGCTCGGGGCGATACTCGCAGACGGCCTTCCAGGACACGCCGGAGTCCCACCACACGTCGAGGATGTCCTTATCGGCCTTGAGGTGATGGCCGCCGCACTTGGGGCAGACGCAAGCCTCGCCCAGGTAGCTCTCGGGAGCGTCGGTGAACCAGGCGTCGGAGCCCTTCTCGTGGAAGAGCTTGATGACGGCGTCGAGCGTGGCGTCGTTCATGACCTTCTCGCCGCAGTCGGCGCAGGTGTAGCTGGGGATAGGCACGCCCCAGTTGCGCTGACGGCTGATGCACCAGTCGGGACGCTGCTCGACCATGGCACCGATGCGGTTGGCCGCGTGGGCCGGATACCACTTGACGTTCTCGCGGATCTCTTTGCCAGCCTGCTCGCGCAAACCGGTCTTGTCCATCGAGACAAACCACTGGTCGGTAGCACGGAAGAGCACCGGGTGCTTGCAGCGCCAGCAGTGCGGATAGCTGTGCGTGATCTTCTTCTCGAGGACCAGGGTGCCGCGCTCGCGCAGGAACTCGATGATGTGCGGATTGGCCTCGTCGGTATCCATACCGCTGAAGCGGCCACCGGTACCAAACTCCTCGCCGGTGTAGAACTTACCGTCGTCATCGACCGGCATGCAGATATCGGTGATGCCCTCCTTGAGGCAGGCGAAGTAGTCGTCGACGCCGTGGCCGGGCGAGTTGTGGACGATACCGGTACCGTCATCGACGCCGACGTAATCGGCCAGCAGTGCCACGCCCTCGACACCGTCAAAGATCGGCTGCTTGTAGTGGATGTGGTGGAAGGTCTCAGCGGGAACCACATAGGGCTTACCGTCGACCATGACCGGGGTGTACTCCCAGCCAAACTCCTCACAGCACTTGGGAGCCAGGTCCTCGAGCATAACCTCGGCACGGCCATCGTGCTCAACGGCAACATAGGCGGCGCCGGGCTTAAGGGAAACGGCCTGGTCGGAGGGGATGGTCCACGGCGTGGTCGTCCAGATGATGAAGTCAACCGGGCCGTCGAAGTTCTCGAGACCGGCAGGCTTAGTGGTCATCTCAAAGCGCACGAAGATGGACGGGCTCGTCTCGTCGGAGTACTCGATCTCGGCCTCGGCCAGCGCGGTGTGACAGTGCTTGCACCAGTGGACGGGCTTATGACCGCGATAGATCATGCCCTTGTCGAACATGGCCTTGAAGACCTCGATGTCGGCGGCGTCATGCTGGTGATAGAGCGTCAGATACGGGTTGTCCCAGTCGCCAAGCACGCCCAGGCGACGGAAGCCGGCCTTCTGCAGCTCGATGTTCTCGACAGCGAACTTATTGCAAAGCTCGCGGATCTTAGCCGTGGAGGTCTGGTTGAACTTCTCGGTGCCGAGCTTCTCCTCGACCTTGTGCTCAATCGGCTGACCGTGGCAGTCCCAACCGGGGACATAGGGAACCTCATAGCCCTGCATCATCCAGTAACGGTTGATCATGTCCTTAGAGATCTTGTTCATGGCGTGGCCGATGTGGATCGGGCCGTTGGCATACGGAGGGCCGTCGTGCAGCACGAACTTCTTGTGACCCTTGTTCTTCTTTAGAACTTGCTCGTAGACCTTGTTGTCCTGCCAGTCCTTGAGTCGCTTGGGCTCGGACTTGGAAAGACCGGCACGCATGGGAAAACCGGTCTTGGGCAGATTCATCGTCTGCTTGTACTCGTTTGCCACGGTACCCCTTTCTTGTCATGGGCGCGCACGCCCTCTGGGCACCAAAAAAGCGCCCGTCCCTGCAAGCTGGGACGAAGCGCCACAAGACAGGCAGTCTGCCCGTAAAAGCTCTTCGCTTAACCACCCAGCTTAGATGCCCTCGCCCGCGTCGCCGCGCGCTCGCATCCGTTACTCGGCTGGCCTGTATCGACGACCATCTCGGCGATATCTACTAAGACGTGCCTGCGCGGCACGTCCGTTGGGACCGCAGCTCCGGGGTGATTTTCATCGGTCGCATGCACGGGTTCTCAGCGCTCCCCGCTCTCTGTAGCATGCGGACGGCCGACTACTCGTCCCCATCAACGCTTATGCGGAGTATGCTAGCACGTTCCGCGCCGACGAAAAACCCTCAACACTGGTTTTATACGTTCGAAATTTCTCGCGGATGTGGGCCTTCTCTAGGAGCAAAATACCTGAAAGCACTTTATCGGACGAAAGAAGGTTGCTATGCGCACGATCGGAATGAGCGACTATACCGTCGGCGAGGACTGCTTCGACGAGCTGCCCGGCGCGCTGGCCGAATACGGAGCGACCAAGGTCGCAATCATCGGTGGCAAGCGAGCACTGGCTGCAGCACTTCCCGGCATCGAAGCCGCGCTGGCAGGCACCGGCGTCGAGGTTCTGGAGACGCGCGTCTACGGCACCAACAGCACACGCGCCAATATCGCCAAGGTCGTAAACTCCCCCGCCTGCCAGGAAGCCGACGTGCTTATCGCCTGCGGCGGTGGCAAGGCGCTCGACACCGTGAAGACCGCAGCCATCGAGCTCAAGAAGATCGTCTTTACCGTGCCGACGATTTGCTCCAACTGCTCCGCCGCGACCGCCATTGCCGTTGTCTACAACGACGACGGCTCGCTCGAGGGCTATTCGTACCCCAACCGCCCCGCGCACATCTTCATCAACCCCAAGATCATCGCCGAGGCACCGGCAGAGTACTTCTGGGCCGGCGTAGGCGATGCCCTGTCCAAGCAGCCCGAGGTCGAGTACGCCACGAGCGCCGGAAATTTGGAGCACACCGCCGGTCTTGGCCTGGCACTCGCCCACACCTGCTCCGAGCCGCTGTTTACCTATGGCGTCCAGGGTCTTGAGGACGTGCGCCAGGACCTGTCGAGCGAGGCCGTCAAGCAGATCGCGCTCGACATCGTGGTCAACACGGGATATGTCTCGAACCTGACCAACCAGAACGATTACTACTACAACTCGAGCGTGGCACACGCGTTCTACAACGCCACTTGCAGCATTCCGCGTGAGGGCACCTACCTGCACGGCGAGGTCGTAAGCCTGGGCGTGCTCGTGTTGTTCGCCTACACGGGCGACACCGAGAACCTTGAGCGCTATGCGGCCTTTAACAAGCAGATGGGCCTGCCCGTGACGCTTGAGCAGGTCGGGCTTTCCGAGGCCGATATCCCTGCCCTGTGCGAGTACGCGCACGCCACCAACGAGTGGAAGCAGGGTAACCCCGAGCCCTTCACCGACGAGAAGTTCGCCGCCGCCATCAAGGCAGCCAACGCCTACGGCCACACGCTCCTCGCCTAACCTACCAAAAAGGGACAGGTTTATTTTGGCAGGTTTTATCTGGGCAAACGCCATTTCTAATTGGTGAAATAGTTTATCTCGACAGCAAATGGGGTAGCCATTCAAATGATGGCTACCCCATTCTTTTGCTATTCCAACATGCTCGGGTCAAATTCACTTGCGGGAATCACGCGATACCCGTGGTGCAGGAGCAGGTCGACGAAGACACCGTTGCCCGCGGTGAGCGTGCCGCTAAAGGTGCCATCGTAGACGCGACCTGCACCGCACGAGGGACTACGGTCCTGCAAGACGCACGCGGCGATCTCTTCCGGCCCACCCGCCTGCTCGCACATGTCGAGTGCGCGCTCGGCACCCAGGCGAAACTCGCGATCGACCGAGGCGCCCTCGTAGGTACGGACTTCGCCGTTCACAATCTCGGACGGCTTGCGCGGTGTGGGCAGGCCGCCAAAAACCTCAGGGCACACGAGGAGCACCTCGGTTCCCGTGCGCTCACAAGCCTCGACCAGCTCGCGATGGTAATTATCGAGCCCGTTATACTTGCAGCTCTCGCCCATCAAGCAGGCACTTACCACGATCTTCATATACAACCCTTCCCAAGCAAAACGCCCCATTTGAGATGGACACTCAAATGGGGCGATTGACACTGCGCAACTAGTATTACTGCTGCTTTGGCATCAGCGGATTCTCACGCGTGAGGAGATTCATAAACTCCTCGCCCGTGATCGTCTCCTTCTTGTACAGATAACGAGCCAGCTCGTGGAGCTTAAACTTGTTCTCCTTCAGGATCTGCAGGGCGCGGTCGTGCGCATCCTCGATCAGCTTGGCGACAATCGCGTCCACGCGCTCGGCCGTACCGGGGGCGCAGGTGAGCGACGTATCCTGGTTAAGGTACGCGTTCTGCACGGTACCGAGCGCCATCATGCCAAACTCATCGGACATACCAAAGCGCGTCACCATGTTACGGGCGAGCTTGGTGGCCTGCTCGATATCGTTGGCGGCGCCGGTCGTCATCTCGCCAAAGATGAGCTCCTCGGCTGCACGGCCACCGCAATAGACGGCGAGCTTGTCCAGGATCTCCTGGCGCGTGGTCAGGAAGCGCTCGTCCTCCTCGACCTGCATGGTGTAGCCCAGAGCACCGCTCGTGCGCGGCACGATGGTGATCTTCGTGACCGGCGCAGAGCCCTTCTGGCGAGCGGCAACGATGGCATGGCCGATCTCGTGGTAAGAAACGACCTGCTTCTCGTGGTCGGACAGCACCGTGGACTTGCGCTGCTGACCGGCGATGACGACCTCCACCGACTCCTCAAAGTCGTCCTGCGTGGCGCGCTTGCGACCCTCGCGGACGGCACGCAGGGCGCCCTCGTTGATAATGTTGGCCAGGTCGGCGCCCGAGGCACCGGGCGTGGCGCGGGCAATCGCGGTCAGATCGATCGGCGGCTGCGTCTTCACGCTCTTGGCGTGCAGCTCAAGAATGTTCTTACGGCCGGTCAGGTCGGGCAGCTCAACGGGGATGCGGCGATCAAAACGACCGGGGCGCAACAGGGCCGGGTCAAGGCTGTCGGGACGGTTGGTGGCAGCGAGGACGACGATACCCTTGTGGTTATCGAAGCCGTCCATCTCGGTCAGCAGCTGGTTGAGCGTCTGCTCGCGCTCGTCGTTACCACTAAAGCCGCCGCCGTCACGCTTCTTGCCGATGGTATCGATCTCATCGATAAAGACGATGCACGGGGCCTTTTCCTTGGCTTGCTTAAACAGATCGCGAACCTTGGCGGCGCCGCGGCCGACGAACATCTCAACAAACTCAGAGCCCGAAATACTAAAGAACGGCACGCCAGCCTCGCCGGCCACAGCCTTGGCAAGCAGGGTTTTACCGGTACCCGGAGGACCGACAAGGAGGGCACCGCGCGGCAGCTTGGCGCCAATCTCCTCGTAGCGCTGCGGCTTCTCCAGAAAGTCGACGACCTCCTTGAGGGACTCCTTGGCCTCTTCCTGGCCAGCAACATCCTTAAAGGTCACGCCCACGTCCTTGGAGGCAATCACGCGCGCGCCGGACTTGCCCAGTCCACCGCCGCCAAAACCGCCGCCGCCAAAGTTCATCGACGGGCCGTCATCACCCATGGCCTTCTTCATGCGGCGGTTGAGCCACCAGCCGATCAGGAAGAAAATCGCCATGGGAAGAATGAGGGTGAGCAGGTAGTAAGTCATCAGACCCGAGTTCTTATCGGGAACGACCGACTCAAGCGAGGCGCCAGATTCAAGCACGCGATCGGTAAAGCCCGCATCATTCGGCACACCGGTCGTCTTGTAGGCGATGTTCTCGTCCTCGCCCTTCTTGGTGTAATAAATCGAGTAATCGTCCGTGTTGTACTCGACCTTATCGACGCTCTTCTTGTCGAGCGCTTTGACAAACGTCGAGTAATCGGTCTTCGTAATCTGCTGCGTGTGACCGATGTTGGGGAACAGAACGGTCGAGAGCACGAGGTAGACGACGAAGGCGATGAGCACGTAGAGGATCATATTCCGTCTACGTTTGTTGTCATCCATCTCCATCTGCTTGAACTCCATCTACTGGGGTTGATAATGCTAACTAGAATACCCAACCCGGCCGGCGATAAACCGACACCGGGCACGAAAGGACAGAGATGGCATCACTGGAAGTCGGCAAGGTTCAAATCTATACGGGCGACGGCAAGGGCAAGACGACGGCTGCGCTGGGGCTCGCGCTGCGCGCCACGGGCTATGGACTTAACGTGCTCATGCTTCAGTTTGCCAAGAAGCTGCACTGCGCCGAACATGACGCAGCTCCTCGATTGGGGCTTTGCATCGTACAAGCCGACCGCGACACGCCCGAAGCCTGTGCCGCACAGATCATGGAGCTGGCGCGCGAGCAGATTAGCCAAGTCGACGTGCTGATCTTGGATGAGCTGGGAGAAGCCATGCGACGGGGCTTTGTGACGCGCGAAGATGTCGAAGCGTTGATCGCGATGAAACCAACCACCACGGAGCTCGTGCTCACTGGCCGCGGCTTGCTGCCCCTCGCCGACCTTGCCGACCTCGTAACCGAAATGCGCCCCGTCAAACACTACTTCGACGAAGGCCTCCTAGCCCGTCAAGGCATCGAATACTAATTGATCCAAAGGGGACGGAGGAAAACGAATCATCGACATCACCACGGAGAGCAATGATCCGTTTTCCTCTGTCTCATACGGATCATTAGGCAGTAGCGCGGCCTAGCCAGTTGCCGCTGTGGTGGTAGATGGTGAACATCGCGGCCGTGATGAGCCAGGTTACGGGGTAAACCAGCAGCAGGAGCTCAAGCGACGGATCGAAAGGCATGATCGCAAACACCCAGATCACCCTGAGCACGACGGTGCCGAAAATCGTGAGAATCATGGGCTGCAAGCTCACGCCGGCACCGCGAATGGAGCCCGACGCGTTTTCGATAATCGAGAAAATCGCATAGAACGGCGCAATAAAATGGATGATGGTCGTGGTGTAGGCCGAGATCGAAGCATCGTCGACAAACAGACGCGACAGAGGACCCGAGAACACCAGCAGCACGGCAGACAGGCCACCAATGAGCATAAACGACATCACGAGCGACGTATGGTAGCCCTTGCGCATGCGCTCGTAGTTGCGCGCGCCAAAGTTCTGTGCCGAAAACGTGGTGATCGACACGCCAAGCGCCTCGGTAACCATCCAGACAATGCCATCTAAGCGGCCCGAAAGACCCCAGGCCGTGGTGACATCGGCACCAAACGAGTTGACCGACACCTGAATCAAGACGTTGGAAATCGAATACGCAGCAGACTGAAAGCCAAGCGGCAGACCACACGAGATCATGCTCTTGCAAATACCAGGATCAATGCCGAGTTTGGACAGTGAAAGCCGCCACGCACCCGGTGCGTGCATCATGCGAATCACGATCATCGTGGCGTTGGAGCAAATGGTCAGCGCCACCGCGATGCCGCAGCCCAGAGCCTCCATATGCAGCACGGCAACAAAAATGATATCCAGTACCACGTTAACGAGGCAGCCGGAAGCGATGATCACGGCAGGGCCACGCGTGTCGCCCACGGCACGCAACAGCGCGGTGCCCATATTGAGCAGCAGCGCCGCAACCATAGCGGCAAAATAGCAACGAGCATAGGCCACACCCTCGGCCAATAGTTCATGCGGCGTATTCATAAGCACCAGCATGGGCTCAACGAACACTATGCCCAGAATCGAGACGACGATACCGCCCACCAGAGCGAGCGACATGGCCGTATGGACCGAACGACTCAGTCGCTCATCATCGTGCTGGCCAAAATACTGACCCGTAATGACAGCACAGCCGGCGCCAACACCGACGCAAAAACCGATGCAGAGCTCCGTGAGCACCATCGTGGCCTGGATGCCGCCCAACGCGAGCTTGCCGCCAAACTGACCGACGATATAGGTACCGATAAGCGTGTAGGCCTGCTGAAAAAACGAACTAAAAAAGATGGGAACGCACAGCGAAAGCAACTGCTGCCAAATAACACCCTGTGTTACATCGATAGCCGTAGATTTCTTAGCCACACGCCCTCCCCACCAGCGCACGTCAAACAACAAAACGTCAATTTTATGACCAAAGCCGACACCAGCTTAGCACCGACCGGCGTCAACCGAAACACACGGAATCAGAGCCCGGTGCAAAATATCTGCCTAGTGATACAGTCCCGGCTGGTAGTGATACTCGTTGCTCACGTGCGGACACAACTGCCAAAAAGCGACAGCACTCGCCGCGGCCACGTTGAGCGAATCGACCCCATGCGCCATCGGAATACGCACAGCCCGGTCACAGCCCGCGATGGTCTTGGCGCCCAGGCCGGCGCCCTCGGTGCCCATAAAGATCGCCAACCGGTCAATCTCCCGCAACGCGGGATCGTCCAACGACACCGAATCATCCGTCAATGCCATGGCGGCACACGAAAAGCCGGCATCGTGCAGCGCCGCCAGCCCATCATGCGGCCATACGCGCGCCTCGCTGCCAATGCGCGTCCAGGGCACCTGGAACACCGTGCCCATGCTCACGCGGGCCGAGCGGCGGTACAGCGGGTCACAGCAAGTGGGGCTTACCAAAATGCCATCGACATTCAACGCTGCCGCCGAGCGGAAAATCGCACCCACATTAGTATGGTCGACAATACCCTCGAGCACGCACACGCGCACCGGGCGCTCACCCGCCACCTCGACGACGCCGCCCAAGAACTCATCAACCGGAATCTGACGCGGGCGACGGAACGCCGCGAGCGCACCACGCGTCACGTTAAAGCCCGTCAACTGCTCCATGAGCTCCATGGAGGCCACGAACACAGGAACCGGACCTGCGCCCTCGCGTACAACCAGACGCTCGAACAGCGGCATCATCTGATCGAGCCAGCGCTCACCCAAAAGAAAGCTCACCGGCTCGTATCCGGCACGCACCGCGCGCTCGATGACCTTGGCGCTCTCGGCGATAAAGATGCCCTTTTGCGGCTCCAGCACGCAGCGCAGCTCGCGCTCCGTCAGTCGCACGTAGGCGTCGAGCCGCTCATCATTAAGGGAATCGATTCGCAGCACCTCAACGGCATCAGTCATAGCAGCCAGCCCGTACCCTTCTTTACAGCACATCTATACCAAACGAGGCGACGCTAAGCGCCGCCCCATGCATTCAATCAACCCGGTGATACCGTTCACGCCAGACGATTTAAGCATCAACGCGACGATATGTCACGAACTCATAATCGAGGCCTTCGTCGCCCTCGCCCGCGGCAATCGTGGCAACCCCGTCGCGCCGCGCAACTTCCCACGCGGAATCGGCGTCCAAGTCGGGAAAGTACGTATCCACGTCATGTACGCAATGGTTATGCGTGACCTCGGCCTCCACGCAGTACGGCAAAAATTGCCGATACACCTCGCCGCCACCGATCACCCAGGCAACGGGCTCATCGGCAACCGCGGCGAGCGCCTCATCGATACTATGCACCACGTCGACGCCCTCGGGAGCAAAGCCCTCGTCGCGTGTGAGCACAATGTTGCGACGGTTCTTGAGCGGACGCCCGCCGGGAAAACTCAGCAGGGTCTTGCGTCCCATAATGACCGGGCAACCTTTGGTGCACGCCACAAAATGGCGCATGTCGGCACGGTTGGACACGACCATGTCACCCTCGCACCCAATGCCCCAGTCATCGCACACGGCGACAATGGCAGAAAGCTTACACGTCATGCGCGTCACCTACACCGCAATGGGGATGTTCTTGACCTGCGGGCCGTGCTCATAGCCCTCAACGATCAGATCATCAGTCGTAAACGCGTAGAAATCATGCACATCGGGGTTGAGCGTTACCTTAGGAGCCGCAAACTGCGGACGCTCGATAAGCTCGCGGACGATATCGACATGACGGTCGTAAATATGGGCATCGGCGATCACATGCAGCAACTCGCCAGCGATCATATCGACCGACTGCGCGACCATCATCAGCAAAATGGCGTACTGGCACACATTCCAGTTGTTCGCGGCCAAAATGTCCTGGCTGCGCTGGTTGAGAATCATGTTGAGTGTTGGCTTATCGTCCTGCGGGCGCTGCGTGACGTTATAGGTCACGCTGTAGGCGCACGGATACAGGTGCATCTCGGACAGGTCGCTAAACACGTACGTATTGGTCATGATGCGGCGGCTGTACGGCGTGTGCTTAAGGTCGTACAGCACGCGGTCCATCTGGTCAAAGTCACCCTCGGCATAATGGCTCTTCTGCCCAATCTGATACCCATAGGCCTTGCCGATGGAACCGGTCTCGTCGGCCCACTCATCCCAAATATGACTGTTGAGGTCATGCACGTTATTGGACTTCTTTTGATAGATCCATAGAATCTCGTCCATGGCAGATTTGAGGGCCGTACGACGCAGGGTAAGCGCCGGAAACTCCTCACGCAGGTCGTAGCGTGCCGTGACACCAAAGTTTTTAATGGTATAGGCAGGGGTGCCGTCCTCCCACACCGGACGAACCTTTTGGCCCTCGGTAGTGGTGCCATGGTCCAGAATATCGCGGCACATGGCTACAAACTGTTGATCAGCTTTGCTCATTGACCCTCCTGTCAGTCGCCTATAAGCGATTTTTATTGTAGCCCAGGCGCGCAACATCGAATTGCACACTTGGAGCGGCACACGCAATGCACGGCAGTACGGCGCCGCATTCGCAAATGCTGCACCTTTAGCTTTTTTGACATATGCCAAAAATAGCTTGAAGGGTTTCGTATACGCGCTATCCTATTGTTGACATATGTCAGATTTGGAGAGTGTATGGCAGGAAGACGTGAAAAATTGCGCCGTGTTGGGATCATTCCCGAATATCGCGGCTTTACCCCTGACGGCCTTGCCAGCGGAGACGCCATCGACATGACGGTCGATGAGCTCGAAGTCCTACGGCTTTGCGACCTGGAAGGCCTCAATCAGGAGGCCGTCGCCCAGCAAATGGGCATCGCCCGTGCCACCGTGGCGGCCATCTGCAGCCGCGCGCATCGCAAGGTGGCAAACGCGCTGGTCAACGGGCGAGCACTTAGTATCGAGGGCGGCAATATCGCATACTCCCCTACACCTACGACGACGGCCATATGGCCAGCAAAGGAGGTCGGCACCATGAGGGTGGCAACGACGTACGACAACGGCAACATCTTTATGCACTTTGGCCGCAGCGAGCAGTTCAAAATCTATGACATCCAGGATGGCAAGGTGCTCAACGAGCAGGTCGTAGGCACCGGCGGCACTGGTCACGGCGCCCTAGCGGGTCTGCTCGCCAACGGTGGCGTCGATACGCTCATCTGCGGCGGTATCGGCGGCGGCGCCATCAACGCGCTCACCCAGGCAGGCATCACGGTCTATGCGGGCGCCCAGGGCAGCTGCGACGCCTGCGTCGAGGCCCTCATTGCCGGCACGCTCGCGCAGACCGGCGAGGCCACCTGCGACTGCCACGGGCACGAGCACGCCCACGAGCATGGCGAGTCCTGCGGCTGCCACGGCCACCACGACCATGAAGGGCACGAGGGCTGTGGCTGCCACTAGTGGCAAGCACCTCAACGTCAACACGCTTCCGCGCGTGAGAAAACCTGCGAACGAACGGCGAAGGCCGCCTGGAGTACCATCCAGGCGGCCTTCGCCATACTCGACTCAACCAGTCGTTACTTTTTATTACGCATCTGCGCTTCCATCTGGCGCAGCAGGTCCATATCGGACTTGGGACCACCTGTTCCCATGCCACCCAGGCCACCCAGGCCGCCCATGCTGCCCAGGCCCATGGCATCCAGACCGGGAATATTGGGCATGCGCATCTTTTTGCCTTTTTTACCCTTCTTGCCCTTCTTGCCGCCGGCTTGCGCCTGGTTGGCCATCGAGCGCATGCGGCCCATCATCTTGTTCATCTCGCCCCACTGCTTCATAAGGCTGTTGACCTCGGTGGGGGTCACGCCGGCACCCTTGGCGATGCGGGCGCGACGCTGGCCGTTGATGATGGAAGGACGCAGGCGCTCCTCCTTGGTCATCGACATGATGATGGCCTCGTTCTTGTCGAAGATGCCCTCATCAAGGTTGCCGCCCATCTGGTTGAGCGCGCGCTGGCCGCCGGGAAGCATGCCCAGAATGCCCTTCATACCGCCCATCTTCTTGACGGCCTTCATCTGGTCGAGCATGTCGTTCATGGTAAAGCCCTCGCGCAGCATGCGCTCGGCAGCCTCGAGCTGCTCGGCATCGGCTGCCTCCTGGGCTTTCTCGATAATGCCGACGACGTCGCCCATGCCCAAGATGCGCTTGGCCATGCGATCGGGATAGAACGGCTCCAGCGAATCGGGCTTCTCGCCCATGCTCACGAACTTGATGGGCTTGCCGGTCACCTGGCGCACCGAAAGCGCGCCGCCGCCACGGGCATCGCCGTCGAGCTTGGAGATGATCACGCCGTCAAAGTCGGTGCGCTCGGCGAAGGTCGAGACAACGTTGACGATATCCTGGCCGGTCATGGCATCGACGACCATCAGCACCTGATCGGGCTTGACGGCCTTCTTGATGTCCACGGCCTCCTGCATCATCTGCTCGTCGATCTGCAGACGACCGGCGGTATCGACGATGACCACATCGCGCAGGTGGTCGACGGCCTCCTGGATGGCGCCCTTGGCAATATCGACCGGGTGCTCGCCGTCACCGCGGAAGACCGGCACGCCGATCTCTCCACCAAGCGTGGCCAGCTGGTCGGCAGCGGCGGGACGGTAGACGTCGCACGCGGCGAGCAGCGGCGAGCGGCCCTGCTTCTTGAGCAGGTATGCCAGCTTTACAGCCGCCGTGGTCTTACCGGAGCCCTGCAGGCCCACGAGCATAATGACGTTGGGAATGCGGTTGCTAAAGACGAGCTTGCTCTCGGTGGAGCCGAGCATCTCGGTGAGCTCGTCGAGCACGATCTTGACGACGTTTTGCGCCGGAGTCAGCGATTCCATGACCTCGGCGGTCATGCAGCGCTCCTTGGTCTTGGCGACAAACTCCTTGACGACCTTAAAGTTGACGTCGGCCTCGAGCAGCGCCATGCGAATGTCGCGCATGGCCGAGGTGATATCGGCCTCGGTCAGCTTGCCCTTGCCGCGCAGGCGGTCAAATGTGTCGTTGAGGCGATCGCTCAGAGAATCAAACACTGGTCACTCCTTAGTTGGACTCGCCCACCAGGGCGCGGCAGAAATCTTTGGCATTAAACTCCTGCAGGTCATCGACCTGCTCGCCCACGCCCACGCGCAGAATCGGGAGCTTGAGCTTCTCGGCCACGGCCATGGCGATACCGCCCTTTGCCGTGCCGTCGAGCTTAGTCATGATAATACCGTCCAGACCCAGCGCCTCATTAAACTCGAGCGCCTGGTTCAGGCCGTTTTGGCCCGTCGCGGCATCGATCACGAGGACGACCGAGACGGGCATGGGGCCGGCGGCCATATTGGCGGCGCGCTTACGCGTCACGCTGACCACCTTGGCAAGCTCGCGCATGAGCTCGGGGCTCGTGTGCAGACGACCGGCGGTGTCGATGAGCACCAGGTCGCTGCCGCGCTTATCGGCCTCATCGAGTACGTCGTAGCAAACGCTTGCCGGGTCTGAGCCGCGGTCGCGCTTTATGACGGGGACGCCGGCGCGCTGGCCCCACACATCGAGCTGTTCGATGGCGGCAGCGCGGAAGGTATCGGCCGAGCCGATCACGACGTTCTTGCCGCGGGCGGCCATGGCGCTCGCGATCTTGCCGACCGTAGTGGTCTTGCCGGCACCGTTGATGCCCACAAACAGAACGCAGCTCGGCGTGTCGGCGAACGGATCGCGCTCGACGGGTACAAAATGCTGCTCGAGCTGCTCGGCCAGGGCCCGACGGAGTTGCGGGGCGGTCTTGAGGTTCTTCTTGGCCGCGGCATCGCGCAGGTCGTCGGAGACCTGGATGGCGACCTCGGCACCCATGTCACCCATGACGAGAGTGTCCTCTAGGTCCTCCCAAAAATCCTCGTCGACCTCGCCGCCAAAGTAAAAGACCTCGTTGAGGGCCTCGCGGCTACGCTCAAGTCCGCGCGAGAGAGCATCGAAGAATCCCATTATGCATTCACGACCTTTCCGGTTTCGCGATCGAGTTTTTGCGAGACGACGCGACTGACGCCGTCAGCTTGCATCGAGACGCCGTAGAGGACGTCAGCGTCCTCCATAGTACGGCGCTGATGCGAGATAACCAAGAGCTGCGTATCGGAACGCAGCACGTCAAGCGCGCCGATGAGCTTGGACAGGTTGGCGTCATCGAGCGCCGCCTCGACCTCGTCCAGCACATAGAACGGCACCGTACGCGTGCGATACACGGCAAAGAGCAGGGCAAGCGCCGTCAGGCTCTTCTCGCCGCCCGACATGAGCATCATCTTGGTGATACGCTTGCCGCGCGGCTGCGCCACGACCTCGATGCCCGTCTCGGCCGGGTGCTCGGGGTCGGTCATCTCCAGATGTGCCTGGCCACCCGGGAACAGCATGGCGAAGATCTCGCGGAAATTCGCATCGACCTTCTCGAAGGTCACCAGGAAGGCTTTACGCATCTTACGGTCGATGGCCACGGTAATCTTGGTGAGCGCCTTGCGCGCGCTCTCCAGATCGGCCAGCTGCTCCTCGATGTAATCGGCGCGGCGCTTGAGCTGCTCGTACTCCTCCATGGCAACCTGGTTCACAGGGCCCAGGTTGTTGATCTGGCGCACGAGCTGGTTGAGCTCGCGCTCGGCGGCGTCGCGATCGGTGGGAGCAGGAAGCATGAGCGCTTCCTCAAGCACCGTGGTGCCATCGGCGGTAATGGCCTTGATGGCCGCCTCTACCTGCACCTCGAGCTTGCCGCGCGCGACCTTGAACTCGTTTTGTGTCGCCGTGGCGGCATCGACCCGCTCCTTGGCGCGGGAGACCTCGGCCTTGGCATCCTCGATGGTTTTCTTGAGCGAAGCCGAGTCTGCCTCCTCGAGTGAGGCCTGGTCACGCAGGCGCGCGGCCCAATCAGATGCACGCTCCAGCAGGGCCGAATAGCGCTCGTGCATGGGATCGACACGCAGGCGCAGCAGCTCGAGCGAGCGCGAAGCCTGACGTGTTCCGCGGATACGGCGGTCAATGCCCTCCAGGCGATGCTCCAGATCGGGCACGCGGCCCTTCAGCGAACGCAGGCGCTCGCTCGTCTGGGCCAGGCGCACCTTGGCATCGGCGAGCTTACCGGCTGCCTCGGAATCGTCACGGCGCACGCGATCGAGCTCGTCGTTGGCTTCGGCAATCTGGAGACCCAGGTCGCTTACCTGCGCACGGGCCTCGTCGCGCGAACGGGTGAGCTCGTCAACGCGCGGGCGCGCGGCGCGAACGGCCTCGGCCGCCTGCTCACGGCGCCTGGAGATGCGCGCACGCTCGACCTCGGCGTTGTTGGCGCTTTGCTCCAGGCGGCCAATCTCGGAGAGCAGCGAGCGACGCTCGCCCTCAAGACGAGCGATCTCGCCGGCGGCATCACCCTCGGCGGCACGCGCCTCCTCGACGGCCGCATTGGCCTCGATAACCTGGTTCGACACATGCTCAAAAACGGCAGCCAAATCGGGCTCCAGGCCTTCGAGCTCGCGAATGCGGCGCTTCCGCTCCAGGGCACCCGAGGCCTCGCCGGCATCGAGCCCCACGCGCACCAGGCCACCAAAGCTCACGCGAGCGCCATCGGGCGTCACATAGGTCACACCGTCAACGACTGGTGCCGCCAGCGCACAAGGCAAGTCATCGACCACGTAATAGCCGCCGAGCAGTGCCTCGACAATCGGGCCATAACCGGCACGCACGGACAGGCGATCAACCAGACGCGAACCGGCAGCGCCCTCGGCAGCAGCAGAGCCGCTCACACCACGCGCCACCAGCAGTGCCTCGCCCGAGGCCTTCTTTTGGTCCAAAGCCGCACGACCGGCACGCTCAAGCGTGGCGGCGTCATCAAACAACAGGGCATCGATATCGCCGGCAAGCAGCTGCTCGACCAGGCCCTCAAGCTCACGCGGCGCCTCGAGCACGTCGCCCAGACGGCCCGTTACGTCATCGCCCAATGCCCCTACCAGACGGCTCACCAACGGCGAGCTATCGGCCATACGGGCATCGAGCTTCTTTTGGCTCGCAAGCTCAGAGCGCACCTCGGACAGCTTGTTGCGCGACTCGCTCTCACGGGTGCGCAAGTCCTTCAACGCCGCACGGGCGACCTCGGTGGCCTGGCGCGCATCGACCTGGGCTTGGCGAGCCTGATCGAGCGCGCCGTCGAGCTCCTCGGCACGGTCGCGACGACTCTCGAGCGAGGCCGTGACCTCCTCGAGCTGCTCGTCAATCTGCTCCAGGCGCGAGGCATACATGTTGTCCTCGACCTCGGCATTGCTCAGCGAGTCTTTCACCTTGGCAAGCTCGAGCGCAGCCTTGTCGGCCACGCGCTGCACATCGCGTTGCTCGCGCGTAAGCTGCGAAATCTGATTGTCGAGCGCAACACGGCGCTCGTGGAGCTCGGCGGCGGCAGGGCCGGCGGCGTCAACGTCGTCCTGGGCCTGCATGTGCGCACCGGTCACTTCCTCAAGCTGGGCACGTGCATCCTCGAGCTCCTCGACCACGCGACGACGCTGATGCTCGGAGCTCGAAATCTGGCCGCGCATATCGGACAGGCGCGACACCATATTGTGGCCCTTTTCCTCGAGCAGGCGCATATCGGAGTTAATACGGCCGACCACATCTTGCATATGACGGCGCTGTTCGCCCAAGTCACCCACAAACAGGCCCTTTTCCTCGAGCATCACCTGGAGCTTCTCGAGCTCGCGCTCCTTTTCGCCCAAGCGGTACTGCGCAAGCTCCAGCTCGGCGGCACCCTCTTTGGAACGGCTCTCCAGATCGTTCCACTGCGACTGCAGCGAACGAAGCTCGTCAACGGCCAGCATCTGCGTAAGCTCGTTCGCGCGCGAGGACAGCTCTTTGTACTTGCGCGCGCGATCGACCTGACGCTCCAACGGTCGCAGCTGACGGGCAATCTCCTTATTGATGTCGCGGGCACGAGTAAGGTGCTCGTCCATCGACTTAATCTTTTTGAGCGCACGCTCCTTGCGGCGCTTGTGCTTGGAAATGCCGGCAGCCTCCTCGATAAGGACGCGGCGCTCCTCGGGACGGCTCTGCAAAATGGCATCGAGCTTGCCCTGGCTGATAATGGAATGCGTATCCTTACCCAAGCCCGAATCGTGCAAAATGTCCTGGATATCCATCAGGCGGCACGGACTCGAATTGATGAGGTATTCGCTCTCGCCCGAACGATACATGCGGCGGGTGATGGCAACCTCGTCAAAGTCGACAGGCAGCACATGGTCCGAGTTATCGAGCACCAGCGTGACCTCGGCAACGCCCACCGGCTTGCGCGCCGACGAGCCCGAAAAGATGACGTCCTCCATGGCCTGGCCGCGCAGCTGCTTGGCGCTCTGCTCACCCAGTACCCACAGAATCGAATCGGAGATATTCGATTTTCCCGAGCCGTTAGGACCGACGATGACGGTCAGGCCCGGCTCAAACGTCATATGGGCGCGGTCGGCAAACGACTTGAACCCTTTGAGCGTAAGGGACTTGAGATACACGGTTCCTCGCTTAAACGGGCTTCTTGTTGAGAATCACACCGTTGGTGGTGTAACCCATGCGGTCGAGCGCCTCGAGTGCAGCGGCTCCCTCGGCCTCTTTCTTAGAGGCGCCGGTGCCGCGGCCCTGACGGATACCGTCGACAAGCACCACGGCGGTAAAGGTGGGCGCATGTGCCGGGCCCTCGGAGCCTACCAGCTTGTATGCCGGGGGCTCGTGACCGTCTGCCTGCACGCACTCCTGCAAGAACGACTTGGGGTTCGCGGGGTGCTCGGCACGCTCGGAGGCCAAATGGGGCTTAAGCGTGCGGTGGATGAACTCCGCCGCCGCATCCCAGCCGGCATCGAGGTACAACGCACCCACGAGCGACTCATAGACGTTCTCGAGCGCCGAGTTAAGGCCGCGCGCGCCGGTACCGGTCTCGGAGGCGCCAAAGATGATGATGTCGTCGATGCCCAGCTCGTGCGAAACCTCGGACAGCGTGGCACCCGAAACAAGCGATACCTTCAGACGCGTGAGCTTGCCTTCATCGAACTCGGGATAAGACTCAAAGAGCGAACGGGCAACCACGGCGCCCAGAATGGAGTCACCCAAAAACTCAAGCCGCTCATAGCTGGCAGAGACCGGCTGCCCCTCTACTGCCGAGGGGTGGGTGAGCGCCGCGCGTAGCAGCACCTTGTTATTAAACTCATGGCCCAGGATTTCCTGAGCGCGCGTGAGTCGTTGAGATAAAGCCAAGACCTAGGCCTCCCTGGCGTTTTGGATAGCGTCGACAGCGTCGGCAACGGAGGTGAGCGACAACAGGGTCTCGTCATCGATCTCGAGGTCAAACTCGTCCTCGATGGCCGTCACCAGCTGCAGGCGCTCGAGCGAATTGGCATCGAGGTCGTCAAAAGTCGTCTCATCACTGATCTCGGCAACGTCGACGCCCAGCACGTCGGCAGCGATCTCGGCGATCTTGTCAAAGATTTCGGAGCGATCCATAGCGCGTCCTCTCATAAGTCGTGGAATACAATGTGTCGCGCGGGCGGAAGCCGCATTGCAGCACGGCTCCGATTCTACCCCACGATGCATAGCTTGAGCCACGTAACGGAGCTCTTGCTAAACGATACCTTCCATGGAATTGGCAATGCTTTCGATAAGCCCGGCTCGAACGGCCTGAGCCGCGGCGAGCGTACCGTTCTTAACGGCTTCGGCCGACGTGGCGCCATGGCCAATCAAAACGACGCCGCGAAGGCCCAGCAGGATCGCGCCGCCCTTGGCATCGCCCGAGAGCTTGGCTTTCATCTGGCGCATCTGCTTTTTGATGAGCAGTGCGGCGATCTTGGTGCCGAGCGAAGACATAAAGGCGCCCTTGAGCTCTTGCAGCAAAAACTTGGCAGCGCCCTCGGTTGCCTTGAGCGCAATATTGCCCGACATGCCGTCGGCGACCACAACGTCAAAATTGCCCGACGTAAGATCGGTGCCCTCGCAGTTGCCCACAAAACCGGGGACCGCGGCTTTCATAGCCGGGAAGCACGCCTTGGTAAAGTTAGAACCCTTCTCGTCCTCGGTGCCGTTGCCAAGCAGGCCCACACGCGGATGTTCGATGCCCAGGACCACGCGGGCATAGGCTGCACCCATCTGGGCAAAGCGAACCATGTCGTCGACCTCGACATCGGGGTTGGCCCCCATGTCACACAGTACCGTAAGGCCACCGGCGCGGTTGGGCAGCGCATTGGTGAGGCATGGGCGCACCGGCTGCTTCTTACCCTCTACCAAATATCTAAACGGCGTCACGTAGGCGGTGGCGGCAGCCGTCATGGCGCCGGTCGACCCCGCGGAGAAAAACGCGTCCGCGTTGCCCTTCTTAATAGCACGGCAGGCAAGCACGATCGAAGACTTACGCTTGGTCATCACGGCGCGGATGGGATCGTCGTCCATGGCGATGACATCGGGGGCCTCCAGAGCCTCCACGCGCGCGTGCGCCGCGGCAAAGGGGTTGACGATATCGGCGGGGCCAACAGCAATGACCTCGATATCGGGATCGGCGGCAAGTGCGGCCTCAATACCGTCGAGGACAACTTGGGGCTTCTCGTCTCCGCCCACAACGTCTACACAAACGCGAACGTTACTCATTTCAAGTGCTCCTTATACAAAAATGGCCGACTCATTGAGCCGGCCATTGTGGTTCCAGTTGGAACGGCATCGTATCCAGAGTATACAGTTACTCGGTAACGATAACCTCGCGGTCCTTGTAGAAACCGCAGCTGGGGCACACGTGGTGCGGGAGCTTGACAGCGCCGCAACGGGGGCACGTGGACTGAGCCGCAGCCGAGATCTTCATGTTGGCGGAACGACGGGTATGGGTGCGGATACGACCCTGCTTTTGTTTAGGTACGGGCATAGTGACCTTCCTTATGAACTATCCAGTGTGGCGATTACGCGCAAGTAGCGATACTACCACATTTTTACTCATCAAGATTGAGATTCTTCAATGCTGCAAATGGATTTTCCGTGGCAGCGGCCCATTCGGCCTCGGCCTGGGCAGCGCAATCGCATTGCTCGACGTTGAGATTGATGCCGCAGGTGGGGCACAGGCCGCGGCAATCGGGCTTGCAGAGCACCACAAACGGCGTGTCCATGACAACGGCGTCGTTAATGGGCTCCCCCAGATCGACAATGCGGTCCTCGCCCAAAAGCTCGTAACCGTCCTCGTAGGCCTCGGGATCCTCGGGCTCCTCAAAGAGGTAGAACTCCTCGATCTCGCCGGCGATATCAAACGAGGCGAGCTCAAGGCAGCGGTCGCATTCGCCGGTGGCGTGCGCTCGAACCATGCCGGAGAGCAGAACACCGGTGCCCGCATTGGTAAAAACCACGTCGTAAGCAATGCCGTCCTGCAGCTGGTACTCCTTCTCGCCCACCGTGTAGGTGGCGACATCGACCTTGCCGGTCAGCGGATACGAGTCTCCGGGAAACTCGAGCTGCTCGGAAAGATCGACGGTAACGCTCGGGAACTCAGCCATTACCACTGACCGTTCTGCTGGGCGGCACCCTCGTTGAGCTGCTGACGGCAACGGGTAACAGTGCCGGTCAGGCTCTTGAGGTTCTCCTCGAGGTGCGTAAAGACCTGCTCGGCATAATCCTCGGCCGCATAGCGCGTCTCGCGCTCGTACTGCTGGGCACGATCACGGATATCGTCGGCCTGCTGCTGCGCCAAGCGGACGATCTCCTGCTCACCGGCAATGGTGAGTGCCTGCTGCTGAGCATCGGCAATGATGGAATCGGCCTGAGCGGCGGCGGAAGCCATAAGCTCGTCGCGCTCCTTGAGGATGCGACGGGACTTCTGCCACTCCTCGGGATAGCTCATACGGATCTCGTCAAGGATGTTAAAGAAGACGTCGGCATCGATAACCTTCATCTGGGCATTCTTGCCGAACGGCGTCTTAGCCTCTTCGATGAGCCCTTCGAGCTCCTCGACAAGGCTCACGATCCTGTCGCCAGGAAAATTCTCGCCCGGCATCCGGTCTCCTTTCATAGGTAACATGTCATCGTGTTAGTTTACCACATGCCATCAGGCAATATGAAACGTCACGAAAAGCGATGTTTAAGCGCTTCGACCACATTGGGCGGCACAAACGTCGACACATCGCTTCCGAGCGATGCGATCTGACGAACCACCGAGCTCGAGATATAGCCGTACTGCGGCGCACTCATGACAAAAATGGACTCAAGCTCGTTGTCCAGGCGATAGTTGAGGTCCGCCTGCTGCAGCTCGTACTCAAAGTCGGTCATGGCGCGCAGGCCCTTGACCACAGCACCCGCACCCTGCTCACGGGCAAAATCGACCAACAGGCCGGTAAAGGGCAGTACCTCGACACCGTCAATATCGCCCAGGGCCTCGCGGGCCAACGCCACGCGCTCATCGAGCATAAAGGTGGTGCCCACGCCGTTTTTGCCCTGCGACTCCGCCACGGCGACAATCACGCTAGGAAAAATGCGGCGGGCGCGGCGGATTACATCGATGTGACCAAACGTGATGGGGTCAAACGTACCCGGAACGATCACGCGGTTGATAGTGTCATTCATGGGTATCCTCCAAAGGCACGTCCTCGTCAATATCGCTGTCATTAGCATGGTCGCACTCGTCCGCGGCCACCCAGCGCAGCAAGTCAACCGAGGTAATGCCGTAGCGTTTCTCTCGTACGGTCTCAAAACCAGCCGGATGAGCGCCCGCGTCGCTTGCGGCATGCTCAAACAGGGCAAAGGCCCCTGGTGCCAGCAAGCCCTGCTGGGCAAGATTGCGCAGCAGCTCCTCGACCGGCTCGGCACCAAAGGCATAGGGTGGATCGAGCAGGACCAGATCAAAGGGGCCGCCCGGAACACGGCCGCGCGAGGCGCTCGCCAACACATCGCCGGTAACGACGCGCCAACGCGAGCGGTCGCGACACAGCGACTCGATATTCTTAGTGATCAGTCGGGCGGCATTGCGATCGATCTCGAACGTGATGAGCGAGCGAGCGCCGCGTGAGAGCATCTCGATTCCCAGGGCACCGGAGCCGCCAAAGGCATCCAGCACGCGGACCTCGTCCAGATCGAAATCGAATGCCGACATGACCATGGACGCACATGCCTCGCGCACGCGGTCGGTCGTGGGACGGGTGACATCGCGCCCACGCGGCTCTTCGATCTTGCGGCCGCGCCATTCACCGCCGATGATTCTCATCCTCCGCTGACCTCCTTGAAGATATGTCGATAACGCGTGGCGACCGCATCGCGCAAGGGACGCGTCGCCACGGATTCAAGGTTGCAAGCATACCGCAAGAGCTCGACCGCGTCCAAATGGGCCCATTCGATAAGATCCTCGTCGGCGTCCAGGTCCACAAAACGCAGGGTCACACCGCCATGTTGGCGATAACCCAAGATTTCGCCCTCGTGGCGCAAACGCAGGTCCATCTGCGCAAGCGCAAAACCGTCAGAGGTCTTTTCGAGCGCCCGCAGGCGGTCTTGCGCAGCAGACACACCGCCATTGCCCTTGGAATGCGTCATGACCAGGCACGTGCCCGACACGCTGCCGCGACCCACGCGGCCTCTAAGCTGATGCAGGGCCGCCAAGCCAAAGCGCTCGCCGTTCTCGATAACCATGACGGTGGCGTTGGGCACGTCGACGCCCACCTCGACCACCGTAGTCGAGACGAGCACGTCGATCTCGCCGCGCTTAAAGGCGTCGATCACGCGGTCCTTCTCCCCCGCCGGCATGCGGCCGTGAAGACGCTCGACGGAAAGCCCCGGCAATGCCAGACGCAGGCGGTCGAGCTCGGTCGCGGTGTCGTGCAACGGCACGGACACCGTCACGCGACCTTCATCGTCGCGAGCAATGCCGGGAACGTCTTCCAAATCGTCCGCGGAGTCACTCGGCTCCACAAGCGGGCAGATAACGTAAGCCTGCTGTCCTTGGGCATGCGCCTCGCGAATGGCACCGTAGGCCAGGTCGCGGCTCGACTCGGTGAGCACGCGCGTCGAGACGCCGGCCCCGGGAACGGGGCGATGACGAATGATGGACGTGTCCAGGTCGCCATAGACCGAGAGCGCCAGTGTGCGCGGAATAGGCGTGGCCGTCATAACGAGCAAGTCCGCACCTGGGCCTTTGGCACGCAGGGCATTGCGCTGCCCCACGCCAAACCGATGCTGCTCGTCGATAACGACGAGTGAAAGATGTTTAAACGTTACGTTATCCGAAAGGACCGCATGGGTACCAAAGAGCACATCGAGCTCACCAGACTGCAGCTGTGCATGGATGCGCTCGCGCTCGGCAGCCGGGGTAGCACCCGTCAGGAGCGCCCAGGACATACCGGCCTGCGAGAGCAAAGGACCGGTCTTATCGGCATATTGACGCGCCAGCACGCCCGTGGGTGCCATGACGCAGGACTGGGTACCTGAGTCGGCCGCGACTGCCAGTGCGCAGGCGGCGACGGCGGTCTTGCCGGTACCGACATCGCCCAGCAGCAAGCGGTTCATCACGTGGTCGCCATCGCACATGTCATGCAGGATGTCTTGGAACGCGGCCTCCTGCTCGTCGCTCAGCGAAAACGGCAGGGCCCGTCTAAGTGCCGTCAAATGACCACCCGCGGTATGGGTGTAGGGAACCACCTCGACCATACCGCCGTCGTTGCGCAGACGAAGCGCCAGCTGAAGATAGAGGCATTCCTCATAGGCAAGCCGTGCGCGCGCGATATCGCGCTCGGCCATACTCGAGGGAAAGTGAATCGAACGCAGCGCACGGGCGCCGCTCATAAGGCGGCGCTTGGCGCGCAGGGGCGCGGGAATCGGGTCGAAGGGATTGCCGACAATCTCGAGCGCGCCGCTCACGATACGGCGCATCCAAGCCTGGCTCACACCGTCGCTCACATAGTGAACCGGCAGGATGGTTCCCGCGGCACGCCCGTCCTCGAGCTTTTCGAAATGCGGCGAGGCCATCTGCTTAAAGCCGTAGGCAAATTCGACCTTACCCATCACGGCCAGGCGGTCGCCCTGCTTGAGCTGCTGGGCAATCCAGGGCTGGCGGAAAAAAGCGACTTGCAGCACGCCCGTCTCGTCCACAAGCGAGACCTCGGTAACCTGCATACGCGGGCGGGGTTGCTTTTGAACGATACGATCGACCGTGGCGACGATCGTGCACACCGTACCGATAGGCGCCATCTCGATGGACCAGGAGCGTGTAAAGTCCAGATATCGATGAGGGATATGGAGAAGGAGGTCCCCCACCGTCCTAATTCCCAGACGGCGAAGGGCCTCCTCACGTTTACCCGAAACATATTTGAGTCGCGCGATATCCTCGTCGAGCGCATTGCTCTGGGCAAAGCGCTCCGAGACGCGCGGCACGGAGCACAGCTCGGACATGGGCAGATGCCTACTCGATCGAGAAGATCACGGGATAGAGCGGCTGCTCGCCACGATGGGCGTCAATCTCCAGGTCGGGCTGAGCCTCCTCGATGGCGTCGACGATCTCCTGGAAGGCCTCATCGGACAGCTCCTCGCCGGCCAGAATCGTCAGCGCGTCGCCCTCCTCTTCCTCCTGCATGCGGTTGATGCAGTCGAGCGTGACCTGCTTCACATCGGAGCCGACCACGTCGATGGAGCCGGCAATGATACCCATGACGTCACCGGAGTGAATCGGCGAGCCGTCAGAGGCGATGGAATCGCGCACGGCACGGGTGACCTCGCCATCGCGAACCTCGCTGATGGCATCGACCATGGCGGCGACGGCGTCCTCGAGCTCGGAATCGGGCAGCACCGCGAACAGAGCGGAGAACGCCTGCGGTACGGTCTTGGTGGGAACCACGGCGACCTTTTTGTCGGTGCAGGCAGAAGCAGCAGCCTCGGCAGCCATACGGATATTGCCGTTATTGGGCAGGATGATGACCGAAGTCGCGTTGACCTGGTCCACCGCGCCCAGCAGGTCGGCGGTCGAGGGGTTCATGGTCTGGCCACCCGAAACGACCACGTCAACGCCGAGGGACTTGAGGATGTCGGCCTCACCGGAACCGGCGGCAACGGCGACAAAACCCAGGGCCTTGGCGGGCTCGGCGGCCTTTTCCTGGTCCTCGTGGATCTTAGCGGTACGGTCGTGGGCCTCCATCTCCATGTTGTGGATAAAGACCTCGTAGATCTGGCCAAGCTGCAGCATGTGCTCGAGCACCAGGTTGGGGGTGTTTGAGTGCACGTGGATCTTGTAGTCGGGGTAGGCGCCCACGAGCAGCTCGCAGTCGCCCATGGAACCCAGGAACTTAAGGCACTCGTCCTCGTCAAACGGGGCGTCGGCCTTAAAGAGGAACTCGTTGCAGTAGCGGAACTCCGAGCCCTCCCAGTCGTCGTTGGCCTCGATCTCGACGCGACCGAGGGCCGCATCGCGGGCAGAGCCAGCGGAATCAAACGTGGTGGAGAAATCCTCGACAACAGTGCTGCGGCCCAGAGCAGCGGCAACGAAGTTTTCCAGGAAGATGGCAAAGCCAAAGGCGCCGGAGTCGACCACGCCGTTCTCCTTCAGAACGGGCAGCAGGTCGGGCGTGCGAGCCACAGACTGGTAGGCCTCGACGACGATGGCGTCGAGCGCGTCCTCGGCCGAGAACTTCTTCTTCTCGCACTCGTCGGCCTTGGTCGAGACGTCGCGCAGGACCGTAAGAATCGTGCCCTCGATGGGCTTGCGGACGGCCTGGAAGGCGACCTTGACGGCGCGACGGAAAGCATGCGCGATGTCGGCAGACGTGATGGGCTCATCGACAGAGACGAGGCCCTCGGCCACGCCGCGCAGGATCTGCGAGGTGATAACGCCGGAGTTGCCGCGGGCGCCCATGAGGGAGCCGTGGGTGATGGCGCCGGCGATGGCCTCCATATCGGCATCGGCGGGAAGGGCGGAAAGCTCCTTGGTCACCGAGGCGAGCGTGAGCGACATGTTGGTGCCGGTGTCGCCGTCGGGCACGGGAAAGACGTTGAGTTTATTGATCTCCTCGGCCTTGTCGGAAACGGCAGCCGCAGCGATCGGAAAACAGGTGCGAATGGTCTTTACAATCATGAGTATTTGAATCTCCGTTTTCGGATGCTAGTTCAGACGGCTCTTGAGCGCGTCGATGTGAATGCCGATCTTAAGGCTGGCGGGATCGATCTGGGCGATCTCCTGCAGGGTGAAAGCAACGGAGCTCGAAAGATTGTGGCAGACGGACTTCATGTTGACGCCGTTCTCGAGCACGACGTGAAGGTCGACCGTAAGGCCGTTCTCGTCGGCGGAGACAAGCACGCCCTTGCGGAGGCGCTGACCGGCAAGCAGGCGCACGCTCTCGGCGCCTTGAAGCTGCTCGGCCATACCGACGACGCCATAGCACGTCATCGCGGCATAACCGGCGATATCGGCAATAACGTCGTTCGAGACGCTCAGGCTGCCGTTAATGGTCTCAGACACAAGAATCTCCTTATCTGGTGCTCGCGGCACCATGTCGTGGGAGCAATCATTGCAATATTCTACAACGACCGCGCCATGTTGAGGTGGTGGGTCGCGGGATTACATCCTCGACACGAAATGTTGATATGGCAACGTTTGCGTTAAGCAATCGCGGCATGAAAAAACCCGCCGCAGAAGCGACGGGTTTTACAATCTGGCTCCCCGGGTAGGACTCGAACCTACAACAGCGCGGTTAACAGCCGCGTGCTCTACCATTGAGCTACCGAGGAATTTAAAGCCCAGCAGATTGGGCTGAGAAATTCTGGCTCCCCGGGTAGGACTCGAACCTACAACAGCGCGGTTAACAGCCGCGTGCTCTACCATTGAGCTACCGAGGAATAGGTGCATGCTCTCAAGCAACGAAGTTTATTATACGGACGAATCAGCTCAGGGCAAGAACTTTTTTAAGAAATTTTCCGACCCAGTCATTGGGGACGTTCTTAAACGACTAGTCATTCAAGAACGTCCCCAACGACTAATCAACCTGACGCCCAGGGTAGTCTTTTTGGGACGGGGCTTTTTTAGCTACCCAATCTGGGGCCTTTAAAGCTTGAGCCGCGCATTGAGATAGGGCAGCTAAAAAAGCCCCGTCCCAAAAAGACTACCCGTGCCCCAACTGCCGGCCCTTGTTACATGAAAGCGCCCTCAAGCGGATGTGCTTGAGGGCGCTTCTTGCATGACTAGCTTTCGATATAGTCTTTGAGCTTGCTGGAGCGGCTGGGGTGGCGGAGCTTGGCCAGGGTCTTGGACTCGATCTGGCGGATGCGCTCGCGCGTGACGCCAAACTCGCGGCCGACTTCCTCGAGCGTGCGGGGATGTCCGTCGACAAGTCCAAAGCGCAGCTCAATAACCTTGCGCTCACGATCGGCAAGCGAGTCGAGCACCTGGGTGAGCTGCTCCTGCAGCATGGAGAAGCTGGCGGCATCGGGCGGAACGATGGCCTGGGAGTCCTCGATAAAGTCGCCCAGCTGGGAATCCTCTTCCTCGCCGATAGGAGTCTCGAGCGACACGGGCTCCTGCGAGATCTTCTGGATCTCGCGGACGCGGTCGGCACTCATGTCCATCTCGGCACCGATCTCCTCGGGGGTCGGGTCGCGACCCAGATCCTGGAGGAGCTGGCGCTGCACGCGGACAAGCTTGTTGATGGTCTCGACCATGTGTACGGGAATACGGATGGTACGGGCCTGGTCGGCGATAGCGCGCGTGATGGCCTGACGGATCCACCACGTGGCGTACGTGGAGAACTTGAAGCCCTTCTGGTAGTCGAACTTCTCGACGGCGCGGATCAGACCGAGGTTGCCCTCCTGGATCAGATCCAGGAACAGCATGCCGCGACCGACGTAGCGCTTGGCGATGGAGACGACCAGACGGAGGTTGGCGCTGATGAGCGCCTGCTTGGCCTCGAGGCCCACGTTCTCGATACGAGTCAGACGACGCATCTCGGCGCGAGTGAGCTCGATCTCGCCCGCCTCGGCGGCCTCGAGCTTCTCGGTGGCCTCGAGACCGGCCTCGATCTTCATGGCCAGATCGACCTCTTCGGAGGCAGTCAGCAGGTCGACCTTGCCGATCTCCTTAAGGTACATACGAACCGGGTCACCGGTCAGCATCACCGTGGAGGCATCGATGCCACGCACGCGAGAACGCGAACGGGACGTGCGGACGGTGCGCTTCTTTTTGCTCTTGCAAGAACCCATCTCGGCATCGGCCTGACGGGCCATCTTAAGCTCATGATCGTCGAGCGAGCCGGAATCGTGCTCCTCGTCGTCATCGAAATCGTCGGTATCGTTATCGTCATCGTCGACGTCCATGGGGGCGTCGTCGTTTCCGCTCGCGGAGATAATCTGGATGCCGCTGTTGCGCAGCGCGGAATAGACCGCGTTGAGCTGCTCGTCAGAAACATCGATATCCTTCAGGACGACCTGGATCTCGTCCTCGGTTACCGAAGTCCTGTTTGAGCCGTTGCCCATGAGCTTAGCAACGTAGGATTCCAGCCCAGTACCCGTGCTCTCAGTCTTATTTGGCACAGATTCTCCCTTCGTAGTCCACAGGACACATTACTTTAGCACACACTTACACGTCTATACCCAAAATTCAGACTGGATATAGCAGATAACATGCCGATTGACCACAACATCTAGGCCTGATCGGGACCCGCGGCCTCCAAACCAATCAACCGGAACGGATCGGCCACGCCGCCAATCGATTTCTGGAGCTCGCGCTGACGCAAAGAATCCTGCGCGGCCTGCATGGTCAATGCACGGCGCGCGTCATCGTCGAGCGACCGGTCCTGGCGCAGCTTGGCCTGGGCAGCCCGCATACGGCGCTTGATGGTGTAAAGCTCAAGCGTATCGAGCATAAAGACGATGTTCGTCTCGGTGGGATGTTTGCTCGTCGCCGAGATGCGCCCGGCGCTGACAAGCGAAGCCGCCTCGGGGCACACCGCGCGCGCGGCGTCCATGCACGCCGCGGGATCGGTGCCCGGCGGCGTCGCGAGCACGGCCCACGCGATGGACTCGTGACGGGGGTCTACCCACTCGATCGAGCAGATGCGATCGGCGTACGTGCGGAATAGGTCGGGGTAACTGGTGAGCATCGTCAACAGCTCGCGCTCCCCCGCCAGAGACTTCCGCTCCAGATCGGTCAGCACGATCGGCGTCGCCGGAACAGAAGGGCTCGAAGCAGACCCCGCGGGCGCCGTGTCCATGCCAGCAGGCACATCGATCGGCGGCATATCGTCGACGACCTCGACCGGCGCGGCCCCGTAGGCCTCGAGCGGCACATAGTCGTACGGTTCCTCCTCGACCGGTGCGGATACCGGCGGCGTCGTCCCCGACGCCCAGGCGCCGCGAGATGCCCCCTGCGGACCGGACACCCGACCGCCCGCGCCTCCTGCGCGCTCGGCCTGTATCCGCTGGCGCTCGTAGTTCTGCTCGCGACGACGCTCGGCGTCCTCGCGTTTGGCGACATCGCGAAACACACGGCCCGAGCTCGAGCGTACCGTCTCCAAATCCAGGCCCAGAAGGTCGGCTATCTGGATAAAGTACGTATCGATCATGTAGCTATCGCGCAGCGGATAGATGAGCGTCAGCGCATCCTCGAGCGCCTTGGCGCGACCGCCCGGCGTGGTAATGTCGCTCGACTCCTGCAGTGAGCGGTACACAAAGTCCATGAGGGGCTCGGCGGCGTCGATACGCGCCTGCAGTGCCTCGCCACCATGCGCCGTGATGAACTCCATGGGGTCGTTGCCGTCGGGAAGCACCACGCAGCGCAGGTCCATCGAGTCCTGCTCGATAAACTGAATCGCACGGCGCGCGGCCTTTTGACCGGCGGCGTCACCATCGAACATATACACAATGCGCTTGGCAAAACGGGTGAGCGTCTTTACGTGATGTTCCGTCAGCGCCGTACCCAGCGTGGCGACGACGTTTTTGATCCCCGCCTCCCAGCAGGCGATGCAATCGGTATATCCCTCCACCACGATGGCGGTATCCTGCGCGACGATAAACTCCTTGGCCCAGTTAAAGCCGTAGAGGTTTCTCTTTTTATGAAACACGCTCGTCTCGGCGGTGTTGAGGTACTTGGGTTGGCCGTCGCCCATAATACGACCGCCAAAGGCGATGTTATGACCCTGTTCGTCAAAGATGGGAAACATCACGCGGTCGTAAAAACGATCGGCAAGCTGTCCGCGCCCGCGGCTCACGGCCACGTTGGCGTCGATCATCTCCTGCGGGGTAAAGCCCTTCTGCGACAGATGGGCCACCAACATATTGCGACCCGGCGCAAAGCCCAGGCAGTAGCGACGGCAGACGTCGCCACCCATACCGCGGCTGGCAAAGTACTCGCGCGGACGGCTGTCCTTACCGCGCATGAGCATGGTGTGATAGAACTGGGCCGTCTCGGCGCACAGGTCATAGATGCGGGCGCGCTTGGTGCCGCGATCGCGCTGCGCGCCGGTATCGTGCAGCTCAATGCCGGCACGATCGGCCAGGTAGCGAATCGACTCGGGAAAGCTCAGGTTCTCGCGCCTCATGATGTAGGTGAAGACGTCGCCGCCCTCGCCGCAGCCAAAGCAGTGCCACACCTGCGTAGCGGGGATAATGTGAAATGATGGGGTCTTTTCGCCATGGAAGGGGCAGCAACCCCAAAACTCATGGCCGCGGGGCTTGAGCTCAACCGTTTCCTGCACGATGGCAACCAGGTCGGACGCAGCGCGCACCTGGTCTTTCTCCTCATCGCTAATCACGGATGCCCACCCCCTGCTCACCCAAGTTGTGACGGATATCGTCAATATTACCCTCGACGGTCTCAATAAGCTCGTCCAGCGAATCGAACACGCGCGAAGGACGCAGCCAACGCGTAAACGCCAACGAAACCGAACGTCCATACAGGTCGCCCGCATACCCGATCAAGTTGGCCTCGAGATGCGCCGAGGCGGCATCGTCGGCATACGTCGGCGGCAGGCCCACGTTGACGGCAGCGGGCCACACGGTATCGTCGACCAGCACAAGGCCCTCGTAGACGCCATCGGCAGGCAGCTGGATTCCGTTTGGCACCAACAGGTTTGCCGTAGGAAATCCCATATCGGAGCCCTCGTGGCGACCGTGAATCACGCCGCCGCGCACCATATAGGGACGGCCGAGTAGATCGGCTGCCAGCTCAACGTGGCCCAAGCTCAGCTCACGTCGAATGCGGGTGGCGCAGATAGCCTCGCCGGCCTCGCACAGCAAATTGTGCCCATACACGTCAACACCGCGCTCAGCGCCCCATGCCTGCATCTCGGCAACGCCCGAGGCACCGCCGCGGCCCAGCCTAAAATCGCTGCCAACGCGAATGGAGCGAATGTCGACAACATGCGCCAACAGCTCAAGAAAGCCCACGTGGTCGAGCGACGCTACCGCAGGCGTAAAGGGAACAGCCACCACGGCATCGACCCCAGTCTGAGCCAGGGCATGCAGGCGGTCGGCCGTCGTCATCAATTTTTGAGCGGGCGCAGGGCTCACCACAACATCTGGATCAGGGTCAAACGTTACGACAACCGCTTTGCAGCCGTGGACGCGCGCATCGCGAATGACCGCGTCGATCAGCTCACGATGTCCCCTATGTACGCCATCGAACACGCCGATGGCAATCGAGGCGGCACCCATAGACTCGCAGTCACCAAAAGCATCAGCCAAAACGATGCGGGCCTCCGCCGCCGCGCCCACAAAAAATGTGCGCGCGAGCTCGCGAGGGTCCAGCATCATCGAACACCGCCGATCGCCTGCGGAAAGACGTGCTCCATCACAAAGCGACCATCCTCGATACGAGCCAAAGCCTTGAGCCCGCCATCGAGCACCAGCGCAAACGGTGCCTTCGACGCATCGAAGCCGGCGAGCGCGCGATCAATAGGAATACGACGTCCGCACAGCAGATCTTCCGCAAGATTGCCCGGCAAGTCGACGCGCGTGGCGCCGAGGGCCGCAATGGGGTCCAAGGCAAAGCCGGCAGCGGAATCGGGAGAAAGCTCCTCGACCGCATGGCAGGCACCGATGGAGACAATGCCAGAAGCGGTACGGCGTAGCGCAGAAATATGCGCGGCACTATCGCAGGCGCGACCCAGGTCGCGAGCGAGCGCACGGATATAGGTGCCCTTGCTCACCGAGAAGGCAACGGTCCAAATGCAGGAATCGCCCTCGCCACTCACGGCGATCAGGTCGGCAGAATATACCTCGACCGGGCGCGCAGGCAACTCAACGGCATTGCCCTCACGTGCAGACTTATAGGCGCGCACGCCGTTGACCGAAATAGCCGAAAACGCCGGCGGAACCTGCATCTGAGGGCCCAGCATGGCGCTCAAGCGCTCACGGGCATAGGCCGGATCGCGCAGCTCGGGTGCAATGGCAACCGTACGGACGGCCTCGCCTTCCGCATCGTCGGTATTGGTCTCGGCGCCAAACGAGATATCGGCGACGTAACTTTTGGTATCGAGGGTAAGCATGCCCAGCAGACGCGTAGCCTGGCCCACGCCCACCACCATGACACCCGACGCCATGGGGTCGAGCGTGCCGGCATGACCGACGCGCCGCTCATGGAGGGCGCGCCGGCACCGCGAAACCACGTCGTGGGACGTGCAGCCCACCGGTTTATCGACGGCGAGCAGCATATTCAATTGAGAAGGCGTACGACGAGCCATGTACCATCCAAAAAGTTAAAGCTCGACGGTCACCGAAGCGGGATCCTCCCCCACCAGCTCGGCCAGCATGGGAAGTGCCGCGGTGAGCGTCTCGAAAATCGTTCCGTTATTGGTAAAGCCGGCGGCAGCGTGATGTCCGCCTCCGCCAAAGTTGGCCGCAATCTCGGAGACATCCATGTCGCCCTTGGAGCGCAGGTTTCCGCGCACCTTGGTATCGCCCTCGATGCCCTTAAGGAACAGGCAGACCTCGACACCCATCACCGAGCGCACCACATCGACCAAGCCGTCGCACTCATCCGAGGTGACGCCACATTCCTTAAGGTCGCTTTCGTACGCGTAGCTATACGCCACGCGCCCGTGCGCGACCGTCTTGATGCGGCCCATGACGATGGACTTGAGGTGCAAGAACTCGACGCGCATGCTCTGATAGACCTCGAGCGCGACACGCGCCGGGTCGGCACCGTGCGCCACCAGGCGCGAAGCCGCATGGAACGCAGCGGCATCGGCATTCTGATACTGAAAACGACCGGTATCGGTAACCAAGCCACAGAGCAGACAGGTGGCGATGCGATCGCGAACGACAATGCCGCAATCATCCAAAAAGCGGTCGATGATCATGGCGCACGCCGCAGCATCGACAAGTCTCAGGCTTACCTCGGCAAACTCCTCGCGCGCCGGATGGTGGTCAAAGCACACCACATGTTTGGAGCGGCGGAGCACGTCGGCCGAGTTGTTCAGACGCTCGACAACCGGTACATCCACCGAGATAAACAGGTCGGGATCGCCCGTAAAGCTCGAAGCCGGCACCAGACGATCGGCGCCTTCCATAAAGCGGTAAATACGCGGAACGGGATCGTCGTCTGCGAGCAGCAGCGCGATGTCCTTGTCGGGGAACGCCTTCATGAGCGAGAGACCCAAGCCCAACACGGAGCCCAGGGCATCGCCGTCGGGAGAGGTATGACCCGAGATCGCAATGGTGGACGCACCCTCGATAAGCTCGAGGATGCGTCGTTTAATATCTGCAGACTCGCACGAGACGAGGTCGGCGGAATTAGTCATCTAAAGCTGCCTCCTGGGCGGCATCCGCTATGGGATAGCCGTCCTCGTCCTTTTCGATCGCCAGCGTGGCCGGGACATTCTCCAGCGCACGCGTAATGCGCTCGGCCTCATCGGTCGAGCGATCGATGCGAAAATCGAGCTCGGGCGTGACGCGCCAGTCGAGCGAGCGAGCCAACAGGCTGCGAATGCGGCCCTTGGCGCTGGCGAGCGCCTCCATGACCTCATCGTAGCGGCTCGCATCGCACGACACGTACACGCGCGCGAACGAACGGTCCACCGCGACCTCGACCGCGGTCAGGGTGACCAGGTCGAGACGCGGATCGGAAACCTCAAAGAGAAGGATATAACCGAGCTTCTCGCGAAGCTGCTCGCCCAGACGGCGGGTTGCCTGCGTTTGCTTCATAGCGCTACCCCCTACTCGGTACGGGCAACCTGGTCGATACGGTAACCCTCGATCTGGTCGCCGGGCTTGATGTCCTGGAAGTTCTCCAGGCCAATGCCGCCCTCGGAACCGCTCTTGAGGCTCTTGGCCTCGTCCTTGTAGTGGCGCATCGAGGCGATCTTACCGTTAAAGACAACGATGCCGTCGCGCACCAGGCGCACGGAATCGGTCGCGGCGATCTCGCCCTCCTCGACGCGGACACCGGCGGCGATACCGACTTTGGGCACCTTAAAGGTGTCCAGGACGGTCGCGGTACCCGTGGAGACCTCGACCTCGGTGGGCTTGAGCATGCCGATACGGGCAGCGTCGAGCTCCTCGAGGCACTTGTAGATAACGTCGTAGCAACGGATCTCGACGCCCTCGCGCTCGGCAGCGGAGCGGGCCTTACCGTCGGGACGCACGCCAAAGCCAATGATGATGGCGTTGGAGGCGTCGGCCAGGACGACGTCGGTCTCGTTGATGGCACCGACCGCGGAGTGGATCGTGTTGATGCGGACCTCGGACTGATCCATCTTGTCGAGCGAGTCCTGAAGGGCCTCGATGGAGCCCTGGACGTCGGCCTTGATGATCAGGTTGAGCTCCTTGACCTCGGCGTCGGCGATGGTCTCGAAGAGGTTCTCGAGCGTGACGTGCTTCACGCGGCTCTGCTCCTCGATACGGGCCTTGAGCGAGCGCTCATCGGCCAGGGCGCGCGCCTCGCGCTCGTCCTCGAACACGCGGAACTCGTCGCCGGCGTTGGGGACGGACTGCAGGCCCAGGATCTCGACGGCGTCGGAGGGACCGGCCTCGGTGACGGCGCGGCCCTTGGGGTCGAGCATGGCGCGAACGCGGCCATAGGTGAGGCCGGCGACCAGCGTATCGCCCACGTGCAGGGTACCGCGGGTCACGAGCACGGTAGCGACCGAGCCGCGGCCCTTGTCGAGCTTGGCCTCGAGGACGTTGCCCGAGGCGAAGGTATCGGGGTTGGCCTTGAGCTCGAGCACGTCGGCCTGGAGCAGCACGGTCTCCAGAAGGTCGTCGATACCGATCTTCTGCTTGGCCGAGATGTTGACGAACATGTTCTGTCCGCCCCACTCCTCGGGGATGACGCCGTACTCGGTGAGTTCCTGGCGTACACGGTCGGGGTTGGCGCCGGGCTTATCGATCTTGTTGACGGCGACGACGATGGGAACGCCGGCGGCCTTGGCGTGGTTGATCGACTCGACCGTCTGGGGCATGACGCCGTCGTCGGCGGCGACGATCAGGATGACGATGTCGGTCACCTTGGCGCCACGGGCACGCATGGCCGTAAAGGTAGCGTGGCCCGGGGTATCGATGAAGGTGATCTTGCGGTCGTTGATCATGACCTGCGATGCGCCGATGGCCTGGGTAATGCCGCCAGCCTCGCCGGCAGCAACGCCGGTGTGGCGGATGGCGTCGAGCAAGCTCGTCTTGCCGTGGTCGACGTGACCCATGACGGTGACGACCGGGGCACGGGGCTTAAGGTCGGCGGGATCGTCGTAGAACGAGAAGGTGTTCTCCTCCTCGGGGGTGATGATCCTGATCTGACGGCCCAAGTCGTCGGCAACGAGCTCGACAAGGTCGTCGGACATGGACTGCGTCATGGTGAGCGGCGTGCCCAGCAGGAACAGGCGCTTAATGATGTCGTTGGCCGGAACGTCAAGCGCCTCGGCAAGCTCCTGGACGGTAACGCCCTGGGAGACCTTGATGGCGTCGAGCTCCTCGGGGTTCACGCCCTGGGCCAGCGCCTCCTCAATCTTGCGCTCCTCCTGAGCCCTAGCGGCCTCGCGCTCGCGCTTCTCCTTGCGCTTCTTGCGGCGACCGGTGGACTCGCGAGAGGCCTCCTCGACGGCGGCACGGGCCTCCTCGAGAACCTTCTCGCGGCTGTACTCCTCGGCCTCGCGCGCCATGCGGCTGTAGTGGTCCTCTTCGCTGTTGTGACCACCCTTGCGCTTCTTGCCCTTGCCCTGCTTATCGGGGTTGGGGAAATCCATGCCGGCAGCGACATTGTTGCTGGCGTTGGTGCGATGGCTGTGCGGGCGGCTCTCGGAGGCGTTGCGATCGTTGCGACGGCCGCCACGACGATCGTTGTTGCCGCCGCGACGGTTGCCGCGCTCGGCCTTGGCCTTGTCCTCGGCGTCCTTCTTCTCCTTGAGCACGGTCTCCTGTGCGGCGATCTGATCGAGCAGCGAACGGAAGCGCGAACCGGAGTCGGAAGCGGGAACGGCGCGGCGCTGGGCCTCGCGAGCAGCCTCCTCCTTCTCGCGGGCAAGGCGCTCCTGCTCGGCCTTCTTCTTGGCCTCGGCCTCGGCACGGGCTGCCTCTTCGGCGGCCTGGGCGGCAGCAAACTGGCGGCGCTCCTCCTCGCGTGCCTTCTCGGCGGCGATGCGCTCGCGCTCGGCCTCGGCGGCACGCGCTGCCTCCTCGGCGGCGGCAGCCTCCTCCTCGGCCTGCTTGGCGGCCTCGACTTCCTGGGCGCGGGCCTCGATCACCGAGGCAAGCTGCTTGCGGACCATGGCAACATAAGCGTCCTCCAGGGCGGAGGAAGCAGACTTAGCGGGAATCTTCATTTCGGCGAGGTGACCCATCAGTTCCTTGGAGGTCATGCCGAACTCTTTGGCCAGGGTGGACACACGGACTTTTGCCATATGACTTCACCTACCCTTTCTGGCACCTTGGGTGCCTAGAGACTGAACGAGCGTGGGATGTGCGCCGGAACCTGTCCAGCGCAACCGCGCGCTAGATCAGGTCCTCCGCATCATCGAAGGCGTCGGTGTCGTGGACACCGCAGAAACGGGAACCGGGACGGGCCTGGTTGCGGCACTGGATGCCGTCCTCGGACACGTACTCGCAACGACGGGCGTCGTCATCCTCCTCGTCACCGATCAGGTCGGCGGCAGGCTCCTCGTGAACGGGAACGTTCTTGAGGATGTCGGCGGCAAGGGTCTCGGACTTAATGTCGATGTGCCAGCCGGTCAGGCGTGCGGCCAGGCGGGCGTTCTGGCCCTCCTTGCCAATGGCGAGCGAAAGCTGGTCGTCGGGCACGATGACGCCGGCATAGGCCTTCTCCTCGTCGATAAGGACGCGAGTGACCTTGGCGGGCGACAGGGCGTTGGCGACGTAGACGGCCGGATCGGCATCCCACAGGATGACGTCGACGCGCTCACCGCGCAGCTCACCCACAACGGCGCGCACACGGCTGCCCTTGGGACCGACGCAGGCGCCCACGGGATCCAGGCGGTCATCGAGCGAGTGGACGGCGACCTTGGAGCGCTGGCCGGGCTCGCGGGCGATCGACTTGATCTGGACGGTGCCCTCATAGATCTCGGGCACCTCCTGCTCAAACAGACGACGCATGAGCTCGGGGTGGGTACGCGAGATAACGATCGGCGGACGGCTGTGCTCGCCGCGAACCGGCGGAAGCGTGGAGTTGGGGTCGCGAACGTCAATGATCACGGCCTTGATGTGCTGGTTGTGCAGATAGCGCTCGCCCATGGGGCGCTCGTTGCGCTCGTTCTCGTAGCGGCGCTGATCAAAGTGCGGAAGCTCGGCCTCGACGCCTTCGCGGATCTTGACGATCGTAAAGTCGGGTGTGGACTGCAGTACAGTACCGCTGATGAGGTCGCCGATACGGCCGGAGAACTCCTCGTAGATCTGCTCGCGGGCGGAGTTGCGCACGATGGCGTTGATCTCGGCCTTGGCGTGCTGGGCGGCGATGCGGCTGGTGTTCTTGGGGGTGACGTCGATCTCCTCGAACTCGGTGAAGTTGCCCTCCTCGTCCATGGAATCGTCGATCGGCTCCAGGCGGTAGACATAGATCTTGCCGGTGGTGCGGTCGATGGTCACCTTGGCGCCCCACTCAAGATGCAGGATCTCGGCATAGCTCTTGGCGAGCGACTGCTCCAGGCGGTCGATCAGGTAGAGCTGGTCGATGTGCTTCTCCTGGCAAAGCTCCATCAGGGCGGACATCATGTCGGATGCTGCCATGTTAGTTTCCTTCCTTCGCGGGCTTGAAGTCATAGACGGGCTTCAACTTGCACTTTTTAACATCGGAAAAATCGAGGGTGACAGACTCGCCGTCCTCGAGCTCGAGGGTTACGTTGGTCTCGGTCGCGGCGGCAATCTTGCCGGAGTACTTGCGACGGCCCTCGGTGGCGGTGGAGGAAAGCTCGCAGTCCTCGCCCACAAAGCGGGCAAAGTCACGCGGACGGCGCAGCGGGCGCGCCATACCCGGGCTCGACACCTCGAGCGTATAGCTCGAAGAGATGGGGTCGAGCTCCTCGATCACGTCGCCGACCCACTTGGTGTTGGCTGTGACGTCGTTGAGCGACAGGCTCTGACCCTCGGCACCCTCGATACGCACACGCACGCAGGGGGCCTTGGTGGCACCCACGAGCTCAACGTCGACAATATCGACATCGTGCTGGGGAGCGACGGCCTCGAGCGCGTCGATGATCGCCTGCTCGGTCTTGGTCTTGACCATTGCGGCACCTCCATCCATACAAAAAAGAAGCGGGGCCGAAACCCCACTTCTTTCAATTACAACTTCATTTGCAAGCAAACTATACCAATACCTGCGAAAACGTGCAACTATCTCATAAACCCGCAGGTCAGCGTGGCCACAGCATCTCCACAAGAAATGGATAATTGGGTGTAGTCGCAAGTATCCATATCCAAAAAGAGGGACGACCCAGCCGGATCGTCCCTCGTCTATTGTGCATCAACTATATTCGCAAGGTTTACTTAACCACCAGGTTGACCAGCTTGCCGGGCACGCAGATGGCCTTGACGACCGTCTTGCCCTCGAGCCACTTGGCAACAGCGGCCTCGGCGGCAGCCTGCATCTCCTCGTTGGAGGCATTGCGGGCCACATCGATGCGGCCGCGGACCTTACCGAGCACCTGGACCACGATCTGCACCGTGTCCTCGATGGACTCGGCCAGGTCAAACTCGGGCCAGGAGGCGGTGTAGGCGTTGCCCTCGCAGCCGAGTGCCTCGTGCCACAGCTCGTCGGCCCAGAACGGGCAGATGGGGGCAAGGACGCTCACGATGTCCTTGGCCACGCCGTAGCACAGTGCCTTGTCGCGCGATGCGCCCTCGGTGGCGTTGAGGTAGGCGCTCGCCGCGTTGACGAGCTCCATGACGGCCGAGATCGCGGTGTTAAACTGGCCGCGATCGAAGTCCTCAGTGCACTTGGCGATGGTGCGGTGACGCTCGCGATAGAGCTTCATCGCGGTCTCGTCGAGCACGGACTTGTCGAAGGCAACGTTGGCATCACCCGACTGGACAAGCTGCCACACGATACGCCAGGCGCGCTTGATAAAGCGGTTGGCACCCTCGACGGCCTTGGGATCCCAGTCAAAGTCCTTCTCAGGCGGGGCGATAAACAGGATCGCCAGACGCATGGTGTCGGCGCCGTAGGGCTCGATAACCGAGCTCGGAGGCACGACGTTGCCCTTGGACTTGGACATGGTGTCGCCGTTCTCGTCCTTGACCATGCCCTGGCACAGCAGGTTGGTAAAGGGCTCGTCAACGCTGAGCAGACCCAGGTCGCGCAGCGCCTTGGTAAAGAAGCGGCTGTAGAGCAGGTGCAAAATGGCGTGCTCGATGCCGCCGATGTAGTTATCGACGGGCATCCAACGGTCTGCCGCCTCGCGGGAGAAGGGCAGCTCGGTGTTGTGCGGGTCGGTATAACGCAGGTAATACCAGCTGGAGCAGGTGAAGGTGTCCATGGTATCGGTCTCGCGCTTGGCCGGGCGGCCGCAGACCGGGCAGGTGGTCTCGTAGAAGTCCTTGCACTCGGCGAGGGTCTCGCCGGCGCCCAGGTCCAGGTTCTCGGGCAGCGTCACCGGCAGCTGGTCCTCGGGCACGGGCACAATGCCGCAGTGCTCGCAATGGATGGCCGGGATGGGGTTGCCCCAATAGCGCTGACGGCTGATGAGCCAGTCGCGCAGGCGGAACTCGACCTTGCGACGACCGCAGCCCATGGCCTCGAGGTCGGCCACGATGGCAGCCTCGCCCTCGGAGTGCTTACCGCCGCGCATGCCGGTGTACTTGCCGGACTGGACGAGCGTGCCCTCGGCAGCGTGGGCGCAATCCCAGTCGACGGTCTCGGCATGGAAGGTATCGATGGTCTCGCCACTGGCCTCGACGGAAGCGCGGTCGTCATCGTCCAGGATGATCGGGACGATCGGGAGGTCGTACTTGCGGGCAAACTCAAAGTCGCGCTGGTCGCCGCAGGGAACGGCCATGACGGCGCCGGTGCCGTAATCGGCAACGACATAGTCGGCAACCCACACGGGAACCTTCTCGCCGTTGACGGGGTTAACCACGTAGCGCCCCGTAAAGGCACCGTGCTTCTCGAGGGTGCCCTGGGCACGCTCGACGGCAGAGATGTGCTTGGAGTCCTCGACGATCTTGGTCACGGCCTCCTCGTACTCCGTGCCCTCGACGAGCTCGTGCAGACGAGCGTACTCGGGAGCCAGGACAAAGAAGGAGACGCCAAAGAGCGTATCGGCACGCGTGGTGAAGACGGTGATCTTGCCCTCGTCGCCCTCGATGGGATCGCCGTTGGCATCACACAGGGTAAAGTCGACCTCGGCGCCCTCGGAGCGGCCGATCCAGTTGGCCTGCATCTGCTTAACGCGCTCGGGCCAGCCGGGGAGCTTCTCCAGATCGTCGAGCAGCTCCTGGGAGTACTCGGTAATCTTGTAGTACCACTGCTCAAGGTCGCGCTTCTCGGGCTCGGTGCCGCAGCGCCAGCACTTGCCCTCGGTAACCTGCTCGTTAGCCAGAACGGTCTTGCAGTTGGGGCACCAGTTGACCGGATTCTTCTTGCGGTAGACCAGGCCCTTTTCCCACATCTTCTCAAAGATCCACTGACCCCAGCGGTAGTAGTCGGGGCTGCAGGTCTTGACCATGCGATCCAGATCGTAGGAGAAGCCCATGCGCTTCATCGTGGCGAGCGCCTGGTCCATGTTCTTATACGTCCAGGCGGCAGCCTGCGTGTTGTGCTTGATGGCGGCGTTCTCGGCGGGCAGGCCAAAGGCATCAAAGCCAATGGGATGCAGCACGTCAAAGCCGCGCATACGGGCCTGACGGGCCATGGCATCGCCGATGGTATAGTTGCGCGCGTGGCCCATGTGCAGGTCGCCCGAAGGATACGGGAACATCTCGAGCACGTACTTCTTGGGCTTGCTGGCGTCGGTGTCGACGGCAAAGAGGTTGGAGTCCTCCCAGGCCTTCATCCACTTGGACTCAATGGCCTGCGCGTCGTAGGCAGGGATCTCGTCCTTATGATCTGTGCAATCGCACATATCAGCTCCTTTAATCTTAGCTGGGGTCGGTCGGCTTGGCTTTATTCGCTACTGCGGACAGTCCTGCGCAAGACGAAGAGCACATTAAGTGCTCTTCTTTGCGTGCGGAACTTGTAGCGAACAAAGCCAAGCCGACCGACCCTAAGGTTAACTTGACTGATGATAGCAAATACGACAAGCGAGATGCCTGCGACTTGCAGGCATCTCGCTTTATCTTAATAACGTGGTTGGAACTCAACCTTTATGTGCGGCTCTTATCCTATCGATAAGACACAGACTGCTGCGAATCCTTGACGACTACGTCGTGGGCGCCGCCTTCGACGATCGAGGTCGAGCTCACCAGGGTCAGACGTGCCTTTTTCTGGAGCTCGGGAATCGAGAGGGCACCGCAGTTGCACATCGTGGACTTGATCTTGTAGAGCGTGCCGCCCACGCCGTCCTTAAGGGAGCCGGCGTAGGGAACGTAGGAGTCGACGCCCTCGACAAAGCTGAGCTTCGCGGCGCCGCCCAGGTCGTAGCGCTGCCAGTTGCGGGCACGCGCAGAACCCTCGCCCCAGTACTCCTTCATGTACTGACCGTTTACGTTGACGCGCTCGGTCGGGCTCTCGTCAAAGCGGGCAAAGTAGCGGCCCAGCATCATAAAGTCGGCACCCATGGCAAGGGCGAGCGTCATGTGGTAGTCGTAGACGATACCGCCGTCGGAGCACACGGGCACGTAGACGCCGGTCTCCTCGTAGTACTCGTCGCGAGCGCGGCAGACGTCGATCAGCGCGGTGGCCTGGCCACGGCCGATACCCTTGGTCTCGCGGGTAATGCAGATGGAACCGCCGCCGATACCGACCTTGATAAAGTCGGCACCGCAGTCGGCCAAAAAGCGGAAGCCCTCGGCGTCAACGACGTTGCCGGCACCGACCTTGACGTCCTCGCCGTAGTTGGCGCGAATCCACTCGATGGTGCGCTTCTGCCACTCGCTGAAGCCCTCGGAAGAGTCGATGCACAGGACATCGGCACCGGCCTCGATGAGCAGCGGCACGCGCTCGGCATAGTCGCGGGTGTTGATGCCGGCGCCGACCATGTAGCGCTTATCGCCGTCGAGCAGCTCGTTGGGGTTGGTCTTGTGGCTGTCGTAGTCCTTGCGGAAGACGATGCCCATAAGGTGATCGTTGTCGTCGACGATGGGCAGGGCGTTGAGCTTGTTGTCCCAGATGACGTCGTTGGCAACCTTGAGGCTGATGTTCTTGTCGCCCACGATGAGCTGCTCACGCGGGGTCATGAACTCGGAGACCTTCTTTTGGTGGTCATCGCGGCTGGGGCGATAGTCACGGCTGGTAACGATACCCAGGAGCTTACCCTTGGGAGTGCCGTCGTCGGTTACCGGCATGGTGGAGTGACCGGTCTTCTCCTTGAGCTCGATGACCTGCTCCATGGTCATGTCGGGGGTCAGCGTGGAATCGGACTGGACAAAGCCGGCCTTGTGATCCTTGACAGCCTTGACCATGGCGGCCTCGGACTCGGGGGTCTGGGAACCGTAAATGAAGGACAGGCCACCCTCGGTAGCGAGCGCGACACCCATGTCGACGCCCGAGACGGACTGCATGATGGCGGAAACCATGGGGATGTTCAGGGTGATTGCCGGCTTCTCGCCGCGCTTAAAGCGGGTTAGCGGCGTCTTAAGAGAGACGTTGTTGGGGATGCACTGCGAGGACGAATAACCAGGGACCAGCAGATACTCCGAAAACGTGTGGGACTCACCGGGAAAGAACGTAGCCATGTTTCTCCTTTTTCCATGCGACCGGTCGGCTGCAGGCCTCGTAGGACCCAGCCCAACCTTGGGCGCCCAATACTGGGCAAGTATCTTAACGCACTTTGACTGCTACAATGCATGATTTAAGAAGAGCACACGAGGGTTTAACGCAGGCTTTGCGTTTGCCCAGCAGACACTTTAGCGGAGAGACGTGGAGCGCATGGAGTACAAGACGACGGCAAAACTGGTCATTCAGTCGTGCGACAAAGATCTGCCGGGCGTGTTCGGCCACGGCTGCGTCTTGCTGCTGCAGGGTATCGCCCGCGAACACTCGATCAACCGTGCCGCCAAGAGCATGGGCATGGCCTATTCCAAGGCATGGCGCATTGTGAACGAGGCCGAGGGGCAGCTGGGGTGCAAGCTCATCGAGCGCGACGGCGCCCGCGGGAGCTCGCTCACCCCCGCCGGCGAGCGAGCCATAGCGGCCTACGAGGAGCTGCAGGCCGACATAAACCAGGTCATAGCCGCAAGGGCCAACGACCTGATCGACACCATCAAAGAGTAGCTAATTTGGGACGGGGCTTTTTTAGCTACCCATCCAGAGCATTCTTAACTCATAGCCAAAAATTGACATTGGGTAGCTAAAAAAGCCCCGTCCCAAATTAGCTACTGTCGGAGGGCGTTATCGAGGGCGGCGGCTACCGTCAGGGGATCATCGGTGCCGGCGAAGAGGCGGATGGTGTCCCCCTGCTTGCCACGTGGCGCCGAAAGACGCGTCGTTGCGCCGCCGGCAGGCGATGTGCGAAACTCCCCCGGCAAAGCGTCGAACAACTCTCCCGCGCTACGCTCGATAAGGTCAAACTCAACTGCCGGGCCAAAGCCATGCTCGAGGATTCCCGTTGCAACCGCATGGTCAGGATGCGAGCTCAGCCCGGGATAGCGCACGTTGCGCACCATCTCGTTCGCGGCCAGATACTCGGCCAGCGCACGGGCTCGATCGAAGTGAGCCTGCATGCGAGCGTTAAGCGAGGAAAACCCGCGCTCCAGCACGTCGGCCTCCTCAGCAGAAAGATCGAGCGCCGACGCTCCGCAGCCCGCAAACAACGCATGCGCGCACTCAGCCGCGGCATCCACACGATGGCGCTTGAGCTGCGATCGCGCCACCGAAGCGGCAACGAGCTTACGCGGGGCCTTACCGGCACACACGCGGTCGAGTGCCTCGAGCGACAGCACGGCGCCCAAGCTCAGCGGATTGCAGCCAAAGACGTCAGCCACGGTGTTGTCAACAACCAGCAGTGCATGGGCCTCACGCGCGGCGCGGCCTAACGCACGCAAATCGGGCACACGCAGACCGAACGCGCCAATGGAGTTGGCGAACCACCACAGGTGCGGCCCCTCGGCATCAAGCGAAGCATCAAAGCCATCGGACGCAGCAGCAAACGCCTCGGCGGACGGCGAGCCCACCAGCACGACATCGCAGCCCTCAAAGCCGCAAGCAAACGCTTCGGCAAAGTCATCCGCAAAGGCCACCAGGCGATCGCCGGGGCGCACAATCCCCAACAGAGACAGCGCCGCCGGCACATGCGAGGCCGCAACCAGTCGCGCCTCGCGCGCGCCAGCCCTTGCAGCCCAGGCCTCTTCTAGCTGTTGTGCGTCCACGTGACACCGTCCCTTCAAAACAAAAGCCCACGATGCGGATGTTTCCCCAATCTACTCGCTAGGGTTCTAGCCGTGGTATTCGCCGTTGTATTGGATGAGCGTTAGGTCCTCCACGCCATCGAGGGCGCGGATGGCGTCTGCATAGGGCATATCCACACCGTCAGAGAACACCTCGACGGCCATCTCCACCTTGTCGCCGCGCATAGTCTTGGACTTAACGGTGAACTTGGTGCGCCCAAACGCGCGCACGATATCGTCGCCAGTGGTCTGGCCCGTGTAGTGAATGACCATCATGTACACGCGCGACTTGTCCTGACTGCTCGCAAAGCCGGCGATCATCAGCACGATCACTGCTGCCGCGAGCCCCACGAGTGCATACATGCCGGCTCCCGCCGTAATGCCCGTGGTAATGGACCAAAACAGATACAGCAGGTCGAGCGGGTCCTTGACCGCCGTACGGTAGCGGACGATGGACAGAGCACCGACCATACCGAGCGAGATGACCACGTTTGTCGAGATCGCGAGCGTGACCATGCAGGTGAGCACGCACATGCCCACGAGCGTCACGGCAAAGCTACGCGAATACACCACGCCGGTAAAAAAGCGCTTGTACACGTAATAGATCAGGATGCCCATGGCGAGCGCCACGAGCAGCGACAGGCCGATCTTGGCAGGGTCGACCTGACCAAACGCCTCCAAGACGGAGTTCTTAAAAAAGTCCCTGGTGCTCATGGTCTAAATATCCCCTCGGTTCTCAAAATCCGAATCCCAGTAGTTAAAACCGCGCAGGTAGGCGGTCTTTTCGTAACACAGGCAGTACTTGGAAACCGTCGTAAGCTCGGCCGCGCCCGGCGGCACCATATCGCGCACCAGCTGCGGACAAAACTCGGTAAACTTGACCTCCATCACCAGCTTGCCCGGCTCCAGCACGGGCAGCGCGGGCAGGGTCGCGTCAAAGATGTCAAAGCTACCCACCGCGGCACGCACGTTCATGTCAAACGTAATGCGCACGGTGCCCTCATCCATCACCCACGGCTCGCGCTCGTAGTCCACGATGGTCCGCGGGCGCATCATGTTGCAGATACACTCGATGTAGAACTCGCGGCAGAGTTGGTGCGGGCTCCTCAGCAAAAAGCCGTAGTCGCCAGCCAGAATCTGCTCAAACTCGCCGCGCGTGAGCGGCGCGTCCTCCTTGTAGATCCAGCTGCCGTACTTCTTTTTGCGCTCGAGCTTAATCACCCTGTCGCTGCCGTTATAGATGCGCACGCGATACTTTTTGCGCATGAGAATACCGGCGTCTTTTTCCTCGTAGGCCGAGTTGCAGTAGTCGTCAAAGTACAGGCTGCGAATGGTGTAGCCACCCGAGCGCGCATGCTTGTCCAGTTTAAAAACCGGCGCCATGCGACAGGCAAGCGCGGAGTGCTCGCCCTCGTTAATGAGATATTTGAGCTCGTGGCGATAACGCTCCTGCGTGGCACGCGCAGGCGGGGCCGCCAGGCGCTCAAGCAACGCGCTAGCCCTCCTCATACGTGTCCTCCACGACCTTACCGCCGTCTTGCACGTAAAAGCACTTCATGCCGTACTGCTTGCCATCGTCGGTCACATAGTAGTCAAACGCATCTTGCGTATAGCCGTCGGAGTTGGTGGCACGCACGCGTACAAAGTACTGGCCGGTATCGGGCGCATCGCACGTTACCTCGGGCAGCAGCACGTCCTCGGCCTTAAAAAGCACGTCATTGATGGCGTAGTCGCGCGCAAGCTCGACGGTATAGCGAATATCGCGCGCCTCAAAGTCGTACGCGGCATCCCAGTTCACACGCAACTTGCCGTTATCGATCTGCGGCACGCCAATGTAGAACGGCATGGGCTTCTTATAGCTCTCGCGGAAGCTCTGGTAGTTCTCCTCGATTTCGGACGGAATCGCCGCGGCGATCTGCTCGTATTCGTCCTTGGTCACGGGCAGATGCTCCAGGTCGGGCGCAGCAAAGACGAGCGGCTCCGTGACCTCGCGATAATGCTCGATCATCTTGCTCAGGCGCTCCTCAGTCAAATACGAGCGCAAGTCCTTGACGGCACGGTCGAGTTCGCTGCGGAACGACTTGCTGCGCAACGCGCGGTTAAACAGCACGTTGCCCCAGTAGTTGCTCACGCCGCGCTCCCAGCTCGCATAATCCGAGAACCCCGTCAGGCTCAACTCGAGCTTGCGCAGCATGCCGTCGTTATCCCAATCCAGGATGTACCAAACCTTGGAGTTAAGCGGGCTGTACAGATAGCAGTTACGGTTCTGCGTGTCGCAGTTGCCCGTCAGAATCTGAAACGCCAGCCAATAGACCAGGTTCTCGGTATCAAAGTAGGTGTCGAGCACGTCATCGATCTTTTGCGATTCGTCGTTGAGCGCATCGAGCATCTCGATGAGCTTGGTGTGGTCCGAGTCGCCCTTAATCTCGAGCATGCCCTCAAAAGCCGCCTGGTTATAGTCGGGGTCATCGGTGAGCTTAATGGTGTCCTCAAAGCGATGGAAATCGAAGCTGTTCACCTTATACAGATGCCCGCTCTTATCCAGACCGTGGGCCTTGAGCGCCGTCTTGTTGAGCTGCTCGACCTGCGTAAACAGACCGTAGTCTTCAAAGGTGTCGTTGGATTTTTCGGTCTGGTCGCACACCCATAAGTGCACAAACTGCGTGCGCAGGCCCATCATCTGGGGAATGCCACGGATCAAATCGTAGGCCATCTTGTTACGAAAGCGCATGCCCTCGCCCATATGCTTGTTGAGCGCAATCGCGCGCTGCTGACGCCACGTGCCCTTGCCCTTTTTGAGCTCCACCTTGTAGTTCTTTTGCGTATAGGTACTCGACGTCTGACCGCGCACTTGCACGGTGGCGTTGGGGGCCTCCTCGCCATAGCCCACCTCGCCAGCAACGGGGCCCTTATCATCGCCTGGCTGCAGCAGGCCCATAACCTGATAGCGTGTCACGCCCATGTCGGCATAGTCGTAAACCGAGTACGTATTAATCTCGGCCCAGCTATGATCGGTGTTCTCGGAGCTGTTGCCTCGCGAGACCGTTAGGTACATGGTCACAATGCCCGAGTCGTCGTAGACCTCGTACAGTTCGTCCTTATCGCGCAGGTGCTTGGCCTCTCCCGAGGTCTCGGCCTTGTTAATCTTGCCCTGCTTCTTGGCCTTTTTTGTCGAGGATTCGTCCTGCGCAGAGCAGCCCGAAAGCAGCAGTGTGCCGGCAGCCGCCTCAATCAAGCGGCGACGCGATATCATCCTATCGGTCATCAGGACCTCCCCAATGGTTGCGATACACACGGACCACCGTGCGTTCAAACGCGCCATGTGGCTCCCGCTCCATGCGCTGTTCCTCATAGCGCCCCTCAACATGCTCGAGCATGCGGCCCAACTCGGTAAACCAGCCTTCTTTGTCTGTCGCCACCATGGGCTGCTGGCTCAGAATACGATACGGCAAGTTGGCAGTATAGGTGTCGAGTCGCAGCAGCGCCACGATAAAAAACACCGCCGCACCCAACAAAAAGCCAAAGCCGTAAAACTGCTGCGGCAAAAGCAGCGACACGGCAGTCGCCAGCCCCGCCACACCGGCAAACAGGCCCGAGGCCAGCACGGCCCCCTTGTAGTCGGTAAAGTACAGCAAGACGAGCATCACCGTATTGCCCACGGCATACAGGCCATAGCCCACGCATAGCGTGCGAAAATACCCGTGCATAAGACTGTTAAAGCCCAGCGGCACGGCCGAGAGCACCGTGGTCTCGAGCGAAATGACCGCCGCCGTCACAAACAGCTGCTTGAGCGCGCAAAAGCGCAGTTCGCTGTTGAGCGTGGAGAGCATCTCCTCCTCGGCCACCACGATGTCGCCCACTACGCCGCCGTCGTTGAACAGGCTGTAGTAGTCGCGGTAGCGCGGATAAAAGTTGACCTCGACCGAGACCACAAAGTTGACGGTCGTGACCAGGATCGTCAAAAACGCGATGAGCGCCGGAACATCGTGGTAGGGCGCGCCATAAAACAAGCCCTTGACCTGCACGCCAATGGGGCCGGCCCAAATAATTACCAGGTGCGCAAAGAGCCCCAGGTTGGCAAACAGGCCCGTGAGCGCCAGCGGCATAAACTGATCGAGCCAGCGCAAAAAGAGCCAGGGGCTGCGGTCACTCTGCGGAAAATACCGGTACAGCAGCACCACGTCCCAGGCGAGCATGACGCCGTAGCCCAGGGCGATTGACGCCAGTAGGCCCTCGACCGGCGGCAGCCCCAGCGCCAGCGCGGCCAGGGCGCACAGGCACGCCACGCCAATGGCAGCCACAAAGCTGCACAGAATGCCACGGTAGTCCTTAATAGCGGTGAGGTAGTTCATGCCGTTCCAGTTGACGATCATAATGTTGAACAGCCACAGGCACAGCAACCCCTGCAGCAGTGTGGCGCCCGAGAACAGCAAAAAGACGCCGTAGAGTACCGTGCCCGCAACGAGCATGATGGCGTTGGAACCCCAAAACGAGGGAAAGACCTCTTCTTCGCGCTCGGCAAAGAGCATGTCCGCCAAAAAGCGCGTGACCGGCATGGAGAAAAAGCTGGTGAGCGTAAGCGACGCCAGCAGCGTATAGGTCACCATGCACACCAGCAGGTCCTGGTTGGCGCGGCCCACACCCCACATGCCGCACAGCACCAAGATGCCCACCTGGAGCAGCACGCCCAGCAGCATGGGACCTGTGCACACAATGCCGGCGTAGCCATAGGCGCGCATCGTGGCAAACAGACCCTTGCGTCTAAACAGGCGTTTGAGCTCAAAACCGATTCCGGCCACCGGCTACTCCCCCTTTCTGGGCAAATCATACGCACGCGCCGTCTCGTCGTACAGCGCGCGATAGTTGGCGAGCATCTGCTCGTGCAAAAAGTACGTGGCAACGCGACGCTGGCCGCGCTCCCCCATCTCGATACGGCGGGCACGGCTTGCGCACATGCGCTCCATGGCATCGGCCAAGCCCTTGCGATACATAGGCGGCGTCACAAATCCCGCCACGCCAAAGTCGTCGCCCGGGGCGCCTTCGAGCAGCTCACGGCAGCAGCCCACCTCGGTCGTTACGCAGGGACGACGCGCGGCAAGCGACTCCAGCACGCTGAGCGGCTGGCCCTCGGAGATGCTCGTCAAAATGGTAAAGTCCAGCTTTTCCATGTACTCGACCACGTTGACGCGGCCGGTAAAGATCAGGTCGCGCACGCCCAGGGTATCGACCAGCGCATGGCACTCGGCGCCGTACTCCTCGTCGTCCACGCCGCCCATGATATGCAGGCGCACCTTAGGGACGCGCTCGTGCAGCTCAAAGAAGGCATAGATCATGGTCTTGACGTCCTTGATGGGCGCCAGGCGCACCACCGCGCCAATGTCAACCCAGCCGTCATCGGGCTTTAAGGGAATGTCCTTAAAGCGGTCGAGCTGAATGCCATTGGGGATGACCAGGCATTTGTCCGCATCGCAGCCCATATCGATCTGCGTCTTGCGGGCATTGTGAAACAGGCTCGTCACGCGAAAAGCGCGACGGTAGATCTCCTCCGAAAGCAGGTAGAAAAAGCGAATCCAGCGGTCCTTAAACGACGGCACCACCCAGTCGGCGCGAATGATCTCCTCCTCGCGCTCGCGCGTGTAGATGCCGTGCTCGGTGAGCAGCACCGGCGCATGGTGAACGCTTGAGCCCAGGCAGGCGAGCAGGCCGCCGTAGCCGGTCGAGATGGCATGGTACACATCGGCCACCGGCACCTCGCTGCCCAGCAGATAGAGCACGGGCAGCAGCATGGAGCGCATGGTATGGAATGCGTCGGCAAAAGGCGTGTAGGGGTACTCGGCCAGGCACACGTCGCGAAAGATATCCATAAACGTTCGGCTCTGCAAAAACGAGAGCGGATGCACGCGACGGCGGTGGAAGATATCGAACAGCACGTCCCAATCCGGATTGGAAAGCGACACCAGGCGGCGCAGCGCCTCGCGCTCGCGGTCGTTAAAGTCCGCCTCTTCCTGCTCGCCCGAAAGGCGCAAGGCGTCGTCCAGAAACACCTCGTGCACCTCGACAACGTTTTTGGGCAGCTCGTAGACAAACTTGCCGCGGTCGGCCGCATGCGCGCCAATCACCCACAGCACAAACTCGTGCTCGGGCATGGCCTGTATATAGCCATGCATCCAGGTGGACACGCCACCGTGCACATAGGGGTAGCAACCCTCGAGTACCAAGCAGATTCTCATTTGTCGCTACCCTCCTTGCGCGCAATGGTCACCGTCTTGTCCGTAGCTTTGACCAGGTACAGGTCGCCCGTCAGATGCGTAATCTCGCCACCCGTGACTGCTCCCGGCTCGCCGTTATTGGCGCGGAACATGAGCCACGCCTCGTCGTGAAAATTGCCCAGGTTGAGCGTCCAGGCATCCGCATCTGTATCCACGCTCACCGTCACGGACGAAAAGCGCTGAATGGCGCCCGAGCATTCCGAGCCGGTCTGGCGACGCAGGTCGGGCGCCGACTTGGTAAGCCAGTCCAGGTAGTCGGTCAGGCCGCCCTTGTAGACCTCCCAGCCTTGCCTGGCGCCGCGATCGGAATCGAGCAAGTCGTCCGGGTGCATAAAGTGCGTACTCACATAGTGCATGTTGAGCTCGGACACGGCAGCCAGGCGCATATAGGAATCGTCGACCATGCCGCCCGAGACAATACGCGGCTGCTCCACGATGCCATCGCTCGCCACGCTAAACTCCTGCACGTACGGAAGATCCGTACCATCCTCAAAATACGTACTGGCGATGGTCTTAATGCGCGGCACGTCCTCGCCAATAATCTTGCGAGCGCGGGCCGAAAGGATATTTGACGGCGGCACGTAGACCGAACCGTGCGCGTTGGGTAGCACCTCGTCCTGAAAGGCGATAAGCTCGTTGAGCGATGCAACAAGCGTCTCCTTGTTCTTCCACGTCTTGTAGTCGTACAGCGTGCCATAGTCGGTATCCCAGAGCGCCAGCGGCTGATGGTTGTAGCCGTGAAAGCCCAGCTCTCCGCCCATCTGCAGCAGCATGCCGCCAAAGTAGCGAAACTGCGTGGTATCGGCCTGGCGCGCGGGCTCGGTCTGATTGACCGCGTCCTCGTAGTTTTCGATCATCACACCGGTAAAGCGAATGCCGTATTTTTGCGCGAGCTTTTGCAGATCGGGCCACCAGACCTTGGCATAAAAGTCGGCGATGGAAAGCCCGTAGTCGCGCTTGATGTAGGTGCCGTCGCCTGAGGGCACGGGGCTGGGAAAGTCGTCCAGATAGAAGACGGCACTGTTGATGACCGGATAGGCCGTGGCATCGCCCAGCAAGCTAATCGCCGCGGCGTAAAACCCGCGCATGACCTTGTCGTAGACACCGATATTACATACCACGGTGCGTCCGCTACCGCAGTCATTGGACCAAATGAGCGGGGCGTCTGCATCGCCGGTCTTAGCCCACACACGCGCCGTCTCGCGCAGCGAAACCGAAAGCGACGAATCAAAGGGGTCCGAGAGCCCGTAGCGCTCTCCCCCGCCCAGCATAAAGTCCTCGCTCGGCACAATGCTTTCGGCTATTACATAGTCGTATCCGGCCGATTCAATACCAAGCTTGGGAGCAATCACCTGCAGATAGCTCGAATTATCCGGCGGCATGGCGAGCATAAGCGAACCGCCGGCACTCACCCAACTCATAATATCGGTCAGGTGCGTACCGAGCCCATCGAGCGACGGCATGAGCAAAATCACGCGATCGAAGGACGTCAACGAGGGAATGGCATCGGCGCCATCCAGGGCAAGGTCCACGTCGCGGTGCGCGATCTTCATGTCGAGCAGAATCTGGTCGAACTGCTCCTTTACGTCCTCGACGCCCGTCTGGTCGGAATCGGTAATGACCAGGCACGTGGGCTTTTGACCAAATATTGCCGAGGAGGCCGGCACCGCATCGTTGGCGGCAAGCATCCCCAGCTTATGCTGGCCCGCACTGTACTGCACGCCGGCACGCTCCACCAGCAGCACGGCGGCCATGGCAATAAAGACCGCCCACACCACGAGCAGGCCCATCCAGCGAAAATGGCCCGCACGGTCGCGGATATGCTGAACCACGCTCATCGGGCCTCCTCCCCGTCGCGCCAAAAAGCCAGCTCCTCGCGGTTGGCGGCGCTCAAGTACACATGCTGTTTGTCGATCGCATCGATCACGCGGTGGACCTCGTCACCGTCGCGGCGCATCACGGCCAGGCGCAGGCAAAGCATCCAAACCTCCTGCTCCTCGGGCGCGTCGAGCACGAGCTGGTCGGTCACGGCCTGCGCCTCGTCGATCTGGTCGACATCGGCCAGCGCCGCGGCATACCGAATACGCAGCTCAAAGGTGTCCTCGCGCTCGCAGCGGCGCGCGAGCAGACGCGCGTACTGTTGACGCTGAATCTGAGCCACGCGCCCCTCAGCCAAACCCGAGTCTAAATACTCACCAAGAAAATCGCAGTATTCGTCGAGGTTTTGCGCGCTCGGGTCGGTCTTAAAGGCGCGCTCCAGCTGCTGCAGTTTAAGGTCGGACTCCTTGGAGATCTGCGCCACCGCCGTCGCGGCATAGTGCGCCACCTCAACGTCGTCGTTCAGCTTAGCCGCCTGCAGCTGCGCCAGGTACGCATCGGGCTCCTCGGTGAGCATGGAGAGCATGAGGCGGCGCCGGTCTGCCGGGTCGTTGACGATGAGCGCCTCCTCAAGCGGGATCACACCCGCATCGGCTTCACGGTCGTGCACCAAGATGCTGCGATGCAGCTCGTCATTAATGCGCAGCGACTCTAGCGTGGCGTCCTTAAGGTCCGCGCCAAACACGGCGCTACGCGTGATAAGCAGCACCACCAGCAGCGGTCCCCACAACGGCACGAGTACCATCACGGCCAGCATATGCCCGCGCACCGGCAGCAGGCCCAACTTCATAAGCGTCCACAACACCAGACAAACCAGCGCATGAATCAGCAGCAAGACAGCAGCAACGACAAGCGAGATCAAGCGATATCCCCCTCACCGTCACCGGTGTCAGCGATGTGCTGCAGAAGCGCCACGATGTCCTCGCCGTCGACGGGCTCCACCGCAATCCGCTTCGCGCTCAGGCGCTCGCGGATAATGGGCAGGTCGCTCGCCTTTGCCTGGCGCATAAGCAGGTAAAGCACGTCACCGTCGACCAGGCCCGCCGCATCGCTCTCGCGGATTGCCGACCCAATTGCGCCCACCAGCTCGCCGACAGGCTCCATGCCCGGCACCACGCGCAGGAGCAAAAAGCTGCCCATCTTGCCATCCGACAGCGCCTGCTCGGCCGCGAGCTCTTGACCAAAGGCCGCCTGCTTGAGCACGCACGTGCCATCGACGCAGCGTTTATCCTGCGCCACCGCCTCATAGTCAAAGGCACGGCCCAGCGCGCTTTCGACCAGTCCGCACAAGATGCGGAACAGGTTTTGGTAATAGAGCGTCATTTGGTTCTCGGCCGCACGACGCACAAAGATCAACACGGCGGGCGCCCCGTCGCGCTCGATCGTATATCCAAACATGGGAAGTCCCGGCGTCAGCTCGCGATTGACCCACAGGCTCGAACGACCCCCGCCGCCCAAAAGGGGTGCAAGTTGCTCAAGCGTGAGCGAGCGCGTGGCGTCTTCGGCAATCACGGGACTCGCCGCCACCAGACGTGCAAACGCCCCGCCCGAAACGTGGTAGATCGTCACCGAATTGTTTTCGAGAATCTCACCCATGAGCTCACAGCACTTGCGGTAGATGTCGCGCGGGTTGAGCACGTCGAGCTCTTGCGTCACGGCAAAGATCTTGCCAAAGCTATCGTGACGCCCCACAATCTGGCGCTTGTAGGTGCGCTTGTCCTCGATAGCATCGTGATAGAGCTGCGTGAGGAACGTATTGCGATTACGCACGAGCTCGTTTTGGTCGCGCTCCACCTTAATGGCCTCGCTATTGCGCAGCTGCACGTAGCCGCATACGGCACCCACCACAAAGTACGCGATAAACGGCAGCCAGTTGGACGGCTCGTAAAAGAGGCCCTGGAAGGTATAGCCATACTGGGTAAAGTAGCTCACAGCCAACCCAACCGATGCCAGCAGCGCCGCAGCCAGACCAAAGTCCAGGCCATACAGCGTGCCGATGAGCACGACGTAGAGCAGGCGATAAACGAGCACGTTGAGCTGGGCAGATTGCGAGAACAAATACTCCAGCACCTCGAATAGGACCCAGGCAACGCCCGTCTCCAGGCATTTAATAGGCAGCGTGTGCATCTGGATGCGGTCGATAGCGGCGCGCAAGGGGTTGACCTTCCCTGCGCGGCCAGCATCCCAGCGAGCATGAATGGTCGAAAGATCACGAAACGGGTCGTAGCGCTGAAACCAGCCATAGCGAACGCGAACGATGTCGCTGACGGGCAGGGCATAGCCGGCAGAATCGCCATAGGCAACTGAGAGCCCTGGGAACAGCGCCTTGAGGGCCTCGCCCACCTCACCTGACGTGTGATGGAAGGTATCGGCAACATCGAGCGTCTCAAAGGAGGCGTCCCAGCTGTCAAAGATGCGATGCACCAGCACCGCGAGTTCCTCGGCACACAGCAGCGGAAACGGCGCGTCCTCCGCGCCCTGCAAAGCGACCGATCCGGTTGAGCACGCATCAAATAGCGGCACCAAAAACGGATCATCCAGCGCGGCAGACGCGGTATACAGGAACGGCACGCGCAGGATCTTGGTTTGAACGCCCTCGCGAGCAGCGTAGTAGCGGCACAGGTCGTTGGCTGCGCGCGCGATAATGCCCTTGCCCGTTCGCCCCGTGGTATCGGCGGCACCCGCGGCACCCGAGGGCCCCGCCACATACAGCAGCTGGACCCGGCGACCCGCGCACGCACGAAAGACCGAGCGCAGCAGCTCGATATCGCCCACGATATCGGTATGCGGGGTAAGGTAATTGGATAGGTAGACCACCCGGTCGAACTCGTAGGCCTGCTCCAAGTGCTGGATGAGCTCATTCCACGAGGCATGGGGCGACGATTCATCGCGGCGCGCTTCCGCGGCAGCGACGACCTTAACGTGGTCCCCGGGGAACGCCTTGGCACAAAAGTCATCGTCAACATATGCGGTGTTGCCAACAACCAGCACCTCCATGGCGCACCCCTCCCCTTAATTCCATATTTGCCATAGCCAAACACGCGTATTGTACGCCGTCAACGCGAGCCGGGACGCCTTTAAGGCAGTTTTAAGAACATCTTCAGAGGATGTGGGGGGCGACGAGGGTGCTAAATGCGGGCCCAATCGGGGGTGCGGTGAAAAACCGAGATCTGCCGACCAGACCCGGTTTTAGGCAGCAGCGGCCTGCGGTTTTGTTGCCTAAAACCGGGCTATGCTCGGCGAGTTTCGATTTTTCTCCGCACTTCTCCTACGCACCGGATTTGCAATAGCGCATCACAATCCGCCAATCGCCCTAACCGGAAAGCCAATCCACAGACTCGACTAGCCAACCAGATACGGCCCGATTACATCGAATATTTCGCCCACCTTGGTTGCAGGGTTTTGCGAAGATGGCTTAACGTTACCCAGCCCCCTATGGTATGTGACGAGGCGCCCAGCACGCTGCAACGCCTCGCTTCGTTTGCCGTCCACCACGTCGAACAGCCCTGCCAAGTTCTTGCGGTACTCTATGCCCAGGTCTTTAGACATCGCTTGAGCGAGGCTACGCTGGCACTCTGCAGCCGACATGGGGGCCGTCGTATATCGAAGGTGCAGAAGGGGCCACAGCTCAAAGCAGGGATTCGACCACAGCGCATGGAACGTCCTCAATCCATCGGTGAGCTCGGCGCATTTGCTCTCCATCGCATCAAAATCGGATGCAGGGAAGTCATCCTTATCAAACACGAGCCACACATGGTCGAAAGTCTCAGGAGCATAGCGGCAATGTTCGACAGCGAAGTCAAGTAGGTCGAGAGTATGTTTGCCAGTCCCCTTAACGACTACGGCAACCTTCCGCTCGTTTGCTGCGCCCAACGCAGCGCGCACGCCCTCGAAGTAGCGAGGCTCAGTCTCCTTGCCCTCGGTCACCACGAGATGGCGCGTCATCTGTACCATGCGAAAGCGTCCCTCGCGGTTGCCGCTGCGCCAGTCCCTCGACTTTTTCGCGGCCATACTAATCCCACTCCTCAATGCGCGTGAGATACGGGTCGGCACCATAGCGGCCAGACAGGTACTGCTTGTCGAATGCCGCGTTCTTGCTGACCAGGTTACCATTTGCCTCGTGGATGTCGGCGAGAGACCATAGCTGGCTCGCCTCCCCCTCGCCGCGTGCGGCAAACCATATCTCGTCGCGGCGAAAAACATCGTTTCGCATAGTGGACACGTCCTGAGACGAGAAGATGAGCTGCGCGCCGCTCTTGTTGACTTCGGGATCTTTGAACAGCAGAATCACGTAGCGCAGAAGCTTCGGATGCAACTTGGCGTCGAGCTCGTCGACAACGACGGTACCGCCGCGTTCGAGCGCCGCCAGCAGAAACGACGCCAGCCCCATGAGCTTCTGAGTACCGGCCGACTCCTCGGACAGGCGCAGCTCATAGCCCATACCGTCCACCTCATGCTTTACGAAGACGCGCTGGCCCCGCCATTCCGGGGCTTTCTCAACCCTAAAGCCATCGATACGCACGTCAACGGCACGCAGAAAACGCGTGATCTCGGGTGAGTCATCCTCGTCGAGCAACTGTTCGAGCATCTGCTCCAGATAGGAGCTGTTGTAGTTCAGGAACACCCCATCAAGAAACCAACTGGCAGCCTCCTTGATCACCGGCGCGTCAAAGTTGATGCAGAGAAACGACAGGTATGGCAAGCTCGGGTTGAATCTCGCGGCCGTCACGAGCTTACGCAGCGTGGGACCAAGCTCAACCCCTGTGCCCTCGCGCTCGAACAGCATCGCCGTGCGCGACGCCCCCAATTTGCGCCGCCACAATCCTTCGGACACAATCTCGTCCGCATGCACGGACAGGGCATAGCGGTACTCATGCTCACCTGCGCGATAGTAGAGCTCGAACTCGGTGGGCTTAGCAGTCGACACGTCATCGAACTCGAACGCAGAGCAACGGGGTATCGAAGATCGGTTATCTTCTGGCGCATCAGCGCTGGCAGACAACAATCTGATCGGCCTTGCAACCGCCGAACGAATATAGTCAAGAGCCTCGAGCAGGTTAGACTTGCCGCCAGCGTTAGGCCCGTAAACCGCAGCCACCGGAAGGAAGCTCTGCCCGTCAGGACACTCTATGAGGGAGCGCTCGAACTCCCTCATCGATGTTGCCTGCATGGAAAGCTCAGTTTCGTCGCGATAGGATCTATAGTTCCTGAAGGTAAACTGGCAAAGCATCGTCCTCAAAATTCCTTTCATTGTTTTGAAAAGGTATTTCAGAGTTTTTCTTTGATTATAGACTTTAAGTAATGTAAATCAAGTGCTTGCTGCGGCTGCGACAGCAGACGTAAAGTGTCAGCCAGGCCACACTCAACCATTCCATTGCCTGAATGGCGCTTAGCCAGCGCGTCACATATTACACTCATGAAAAAAGGGCAACACTCTCTTATCGAAAGCGTCACCCTTATAGCTCCAGCAGAGCTTTTGTATTACAGGACAATATCCTACACCATCTCAATGAGATGAAAGGACGCATATAGGCTTGTCCGGTAAAAGCGTGGGCAGGCCACGAATGAACGAGGCGACAGCAGGACTAACGGTCACCGCAATCAAAAGAGCCCAAATAATGCAGCGCTCCTTTCACTCCCGGTGCATTAGTGTCTTTGTCTAAGAAATTGACGCTATAAGAAGGAGATCCAACGTAAACATGAGTCTTGCCGGTCTCGCAGCAGAACAAAATGTCGCCAGCACTATTCTGCGTCAGAGTGTTGTAATTCGAGTAATAATCAAGCTCGTCTGACGGGGCTTCTCCCACAACGATCAGCCGAGGTTCCAACTTATCTAGCCATGTCTTAGGAACGCGACCGGACTTCCGTCCATGATGCGGCGCAAATAGAATGTCCACAGGCGAAAGCGCAATGTCATCTTCAATCGCCACCATGTAGTCATTCTCCATGTCACCAAGCCAAAGCGCACGGACCCCTTCCTCTAGCGAGTAGACAATCGCGGGGCTAATATTATTGGGATTATCCGAGCTTTCGGCATCCTGCAAAGCATTCTGGAAGGTCTCATTATTCTCATCGGGCCAGAGGACGCTAATCCCAGCAGAGCCGCGCTCACTATCAGAAACGTTCATCCATTTACGCTTACACCCCTTGTATATTTTGTAAGCGCAAGACGACCCCTTCAGATCTTTGTACTTTTTAAAACTCTCAGTCTCCGTGGACTTAGAGACATCATTGTCAACGTAATAAAAATTCGGAATGAGCTTAAGCTCATCAAGATACTCAATACCCTGAATATGATCTTGGTCCGGATGTGTGCTAATAAAACGCACGATACCCTTATTACCTGCAAGGTTTTTAATCTCATCAAGGATTTCCGACTTACGCTCATCGGTAATATTACAGTCAATCATGCTGAAGTTATCAGAATTGTGATTGATATAAAACATGTCGCCGTTACCAACGGACAGAGACTTAATCTCGCTCATGGTCATCACGTTCCTCAAGATTGAAGTTGATTCGTTTTTCTACATACCGTTCCTGCTTGATCCAGGAAGCAACAAATAAGGCGATAAAAGAACACAGCGCCGCTGCAAGCCGATGAGATGCCGGCAACAATGATGCAAGCAGAATAATTACGAGCAGGACACCGGCCCCCGCCAGGCTGCGATACATGTTTGAAATCATTAAGAGCTGCTCGACCTTTGGATCGAGTTTCTGAGCATACGCAAAGGCAGAATAGTCCCGCTTTCCGGTCGGTTTTAATTTGCGGACCAATGGTTCAATGCAAAGAGAGCCAATCCGCGACGCAATAAGACCGAGAACATAACTCATCACAAATAACGCCAGCCAGTTAGAGCAGTCAATACAACTGCCCAACGGCATCTGACTGACGGAGTATGTTACGAGTGCACCCGGTATGAGCACATTGAACAGATCGTAAGCAGAGATTATCCCAAGCAAATCATCTAGAAAGTTATTGGCCAATAATTACGCACCTCCAAGAATCCAAGAGCCATCCTTCGCATTTTTTACAAACTAACCCACCCCGCCACACAAGTGTCAGGTTCTTGAAGAAGAGCTATTTGGATATGATTTGAACAAACGGGGGCGCATACTGCTATTGACTAATAAGCGCACACGCCCCTAAAGAAACTTAATGGACCATCAATATGGCCTCGATTATGTCAGTTATTCCATCCGACTCCTTCCGAACAATTAGGTTGTAATGGGGAAACGACGCTTCTCGTTGTTTCAATTGTAGCCCACAGTCCGTTCCATATCCTGTATTCATTTTTAATGATGAGCACAATATGTTGTGTTTTAACAGGTAAACGCAGCTAAAAAATTGCGGAACTAATTCACGTGAAATTACGAGTCGGCTCATCCCCTTGTAGACAGCACCCTTGACCTGCATGAAAACAAAATTAGACTCAATCGCTTTCGCCCGGTACAAAGTCATCCACATCGAATACCTGTTCGAAATTAACAAAAGATTTTGCTTGACCAACATGTTGAGACGCCCGCTTATTGCCTTGTCGTCAGCCGAAATAAACAAAGCAGCAGCCTTGTGGACTTTTCCTGGAAGGTCTCGGTGGCGAGTCTCGAAGAAGCGCGAGACGGCCTTATGCTGGATTTGCCGCATCAGGCATAGTCAACCCAACGCGATTCACAACGTCACCGGGCAACCAACCATCCCTCCCCTCCCCAACATTCCCCAGAAAGTTCGCTGATGTTGACTGGGGTTCCCGTAAAATAAACCGCAACAAAATATGTGCGGAGTGCTGGCCTGGAGCTGCCTTAGAACCCTATTGGCTGCTCACCGAGAGGCTCCGCTACGAAACGACCCCTTTACTACCTGTTCTGCGCGATCGCGTGCACGTCCATGGTCAGCGCGACGATGCCCATGGTAGCCATTGCGGAAGCCATCCAGCCTCCGGCAACAGCCGAACAGCAAGCGCATGCCGACACCACGAGCAGCGACACAGGCAAGGCTGAAGACGGCGCCAGCACAAATGCGACAGCAGATACCGTTGAGGACAGCACCGCAACATCCACCGGCACCAGCGCAGCCAACACGGAAAGCGCTGACGACACCACCGCCTCAACAGGCGCCCCCGCCCCATCCTTCCGCGCCCAAACCAACGGCACGCCCGCGGCAATCTCCGCCACGTCACAAACCGGCTACGCCCACTCCGCCACGGCAAGCCAAAACGGCGTCACCTTCACCGTGTTTAGGGCAATCTGATTGTTGCTAGTGCGGCACCCATTCTTTTCATCTACGGAAACGAAAAATTTCAGAAAAGGCAAAGGCATGCCGACCAGCTAGGCCTACCGTTGCAATTGCAGCTACCAACTGACAATTGCACAGGAGGCAGGAAGGATGATCAGCATGCCAATGATCGAAAGTATACGAGAGATGTCGAGAAGGGGCCTCTCCAATGCGGAGATACAGCGCAGGACGGGGATATCCCAACCGACGATCCGCAAGTACATCGCGATGGACGATTTCTCGCCGCAGGCCCCGAGCCTGCAATCGCGCCCGTCGATCCTTGACCCTTACAAGCCCTTCGTCGACGAGATCCTGCTCGGCGACCAGCGCGTATGGCGCAAGCAGCGACACAGCGCAAAGCGCATATACGAGCGCTTGCTGGACGAGACCGCCTACGACGGCGGCTACGGAACCGTCAAGAACTACGTGAGGAGGCGCAAGGCCGAGATATCCGCGGCGTCCGACTGCTATATGGAGCTTGTCTGGGCGCCGGGGGAGGCGCAGGCCGACTTCGGCGACGTCGACGTGCTGGCCGGGGGAGAGCGCGTGAGGATGCACTTCCTGGTGCTCAGCTTCCCCTTCTCCAACATGGGCTTCTGCCAGCTCTTCGCGGGCGAGACCAGCGAGTGCGTGTGCCAGGGCCTCCGCGACATCTTCGAGCACATCGGCTGCGTTCCCACCCGCATCGTCTTCGACAACGCCACGGGCGCCGGCAGGCGCCGCGGGCAAAGCGTGACCGAGGCGGACCTCTTCCGCCGGATGAAGGCCCATTACGGGTTCGAGGCGACCTACGCCAACCCCCGCGCCGGCAACGAGAAGGGCAATGTGGAGCGAAAGGTCTACTGGTGTCGCCAGCATCTGTTCACGCCTGCGCCCAGCGTCGACGACATCGAGCTGTTCAACGCGGAGCTGCTCAGCCGCTGGTAGTGTCGAGAAAGTTGGTGTAGTGCCCGATCCGAAGCGAGTCGGCCCGGCGTCCCAGAATCTGGAATACGGTTGATATCCTATGCCGCCTCGACCCTGTCCGCAAGCTCGAGGCCGGACTCGAGCATCTTCCTTGCCTCCGCCTCGAGCCGCGCCCAATCGACGGGACCGTCGGTCCCCCGGGTGCGACCGTCGTCGTAGAGCTCGTTCATCCTCGCCTCCGAGAAGTACCTGGACTCCTGCCATATCTCGTCCTGCTCGCACATGACCGCGCCCGCGAGCCGCACCAGCGAGCCCGTGGAGGGGAACACCTGCACGACGCGCGACCTGCGCTTTATCTCTCGGTTGGTCCTCTCCTGCACGTTGTTGGTGCGCAGGCGCTTCCAGTGGGTCGGCGGGAAGTCGAGGTAGGCCAGCGCGTCGGGCTCGGCCTCCTCCAGCACCGCCGCCGCCCTGGGGCAGCACCCCGCCAGCATGTGTTAATGCCAATATAAATCCCGCCAGTTATGCCAACATACAGCGCCAATCGCACCAACGCAGTTGCGCCGATCGCACCAACGTATTTCTGCCGATTTGACCAATGGGAATATGCTCTTCCCGCCTCGATATCTGTCTGGCGGGAAGGAGCGGGATTGGAAGAGAGGAACATCATGGGCGAGCTGAACATGTACAGGCAGCTCGGGCTGAAGCCCAACTTCAGCGAGATCGGAAGGCGATACGGCCTCGATCGCCACACCGTCTCACGGTATTGGAACGAGGGAGGGGATGTCGACGACGGGAGGTGCAGGCGCCCCAGCGGCTTCGACAAGCACGGCGACCTGATCGCGCAGAAGGCCGCGATGCCCGGCGCCACCAAGAAGGCGGTGCACGAGTACCTGCTGCATCGGTGCAAGGGGCCGTCCCTGCCCGGCTACAACGCCTTCACGCACTACTGCCGCAAGCACGACGTGCGCTTCGACGGAGGGGCCGAGCAGGATGCCCATCCCCGATACGAGACCCCGATGGGCCGCCAGCTGCAGTTCGACTGGAAGGAGGACCTGCGCATGGTGAGCAGGCACGGCGAGGTGTTCGAGTTCAACGTCTTCTCCGCCACCCTGGGGTACTCCAGGATGCACAGGTTCGTCTACACGAGGGGAAGGACCAGGGACGACCTGCTCGCATGCTGGATCTCCGCGATATCGTTCTACGGGGGCATCGCCGAGGAGTGGCTCACCGACAACATGTCGGCGATAGTCGGCTTCGAGGGGCGCAGGCGCGTCAAGAGCCCGCGGGTGCTGCGGTTCGCCAGGGAGGCGGGGTTCGAGCTGCACCTCTGCAAGCCCGGCTCGCCGGAGACGAAGGGCAAGGACGAGAGCGCGAACCGCTTCCTGGGCAGGCTCTCCGTCTACGACGGCGACTTCGAGGACGAGGACGACCTCATCGGCATAATCGCCCACATAGAGGCCAGGTCCAACGCGGAGCCGAACGAGACCACGGGGCTGCCGCCGGCGGTCCTGTTCATGAGGGAGAAGGAGCACCTGCGGCCGGTGGGCAACATGGCGCTGCTGGAGCAGATGGCCGGGGACGTCAGGACCCAGACGGTGCCCCCGACCATGCTGGTCAGGGCCGCGGGCAGGGAGTGGTCCGTGCCCCGCAGGTGCATCGGGAAGAAGGCCAGGGTGATCACCATGCCGGGCGGGCAGATCAGGGTCACCGTCGCCGGAGAGCTCGTCGCCGTCCACGATGCGTCGCAGGGCACCGGCAGGTTCAATTATACAGACGAGCACTACATGGAGGCGCTGGAGGGGAAATCCCGCTACGCGGACGCGGACATCAGGGAGGCGGCCATGGAGAACCTCAGGCTCCTGGAGGAAATGGGGGAAGTCGATGGATAGCGCGATCGCGGAGGCGAGCCCCTACGTCAGGGCGCAGCGAAACCTGGCCACCCTGAAACTGGACCAGATGGCGGCATCGCTGCCCGACTACATGAGGATGGTTTCGGAGGGCGACATGGAGTTCGTGTCGGCGCTGGCGGAGATGACCTCCGCCGAGGTGAGGTCGAGGGAGCAGCGTATCCTGAGGCAGAGGCTCAGGTCATCGGGCTTCCCGTACGTCAAGTCCCTGGCGGACTTCGACTGGTCGTTCCAGCCCTCGGTGCCGAGGCCGAAGGTCGAGGAGCTGGCGACCCTGCGGTTCGTCGATCGCGCCGAGAACGTCCTGCTCGTGGGCAGCCCGGGGGTCGGCAAGACGCACCTGGCGATCGCGTTGGGCGTCGAGGCGGTGAGGGCCGGGAGGGAGGTGCGGTTCATGGACTGCGCGCGCCTGGTCGACGACCTGAGGGACGCCCAGTCCAGGGGGATCCTGAAGAAGAGGCTCAAGTACTACGCCCACTCGAAGCTGCTGATAATCGACGAGCTGGGCTACCTGAACATCGACGAGGGCGGCGCCGACCTGCTGTTCCAGCTGGTCAGCACCCGGTACGAGCAGCGGTCCACCATCATCACCACCAACGTGGGCATCGGGGGCTGGGCCAAGGTGTTCGGCGACGAGGTCGCGGCGAGCGCCATCGCCGACAGGGTCTGCCACCACTGCAGCATGATAAAGATCACGGGCAGGTCCTACAGGCTTAAGGACCTGCCCGCGGAGAAGAAGAGGGAGGAATGAGTCGGCGGGCGCGCCGAAACCGGTGAAAACGCGTTGGTGCACATGGCGCATATATGTTGGTGCAACCGGCGCGATATGTTGGTGAATGTGGCACAAACTATATTGACATTATCAGCATGTCGCACGCCGCGTGGTACATGGCCGTCACGGTGGCGGCGTCGCGCCCGCGGAACACCTGCGACACGATCCTGCCCACGCGGCGCCTGAGCTGCCAGGAGCCGGCCTCGCGCATGCAGTCGCGCATGAGGTGGACCGCGCAGCGCTGCCACGCGGCGCCCTGGAAGACCTCGCCGAGCGCCCGGACGAGCCCCGGGTGGGCGTCCGAGACGACGAGCCGCACGCCCGCCGCCCCGCGCGAGCGGATAGCCCGCAGGAAGGCGAGCCACGAGTCGTAAGACTCGGTGTCAACCACGTCGACACCGAGGACGCGCCTCCAGCCGCCCGCATCGCAGCCGATGGCGGTGACCACGGCGGTGGAGGCGACGCGCCCCTCGCGGCGGCACTTGACGTAGGTCGCGTCGAGCCAGACGTAGGGCACCGGCGAGCCGTCGAGCGGCCTTCCGCACAGATCCTCGATGTCTGCGTCCAGGCTCGAGGCGATTGCGCTCACCCGGTCCTTCGAGAGCCTGGAGACGCCCATCTTCTCGGCCACCCTCTGCACCTTGCGGGTGCTCGTGCCCGTGGCGTACATCTCGGCGACGGCGGCAACGAGGGCGCGGTCGACGCGCCGGTGGCGCTCGAGCACGTCCTCCGGGAAGAAGCTGCCGGAGCGCAGCTTGGGGATGCGCAGCGTCAGCGTGCCGACGCAGGTGGCGAGCGACCTCTCGCGGTAGCCGTTTCGGCTGTCCGCCCCGCCACCGCAGAGCTGGTCGGCCTCGGCGTCCATCACGGCGTTCACGACCTGCTCGGCGAGTCTGCGAAGCAGCTCCTGCATATCGATGGCGCCGTCGTCGAAACGGGGCATAGCGAGCATGTCCGGCGTCGGGTCTGATAAGATTTCCATAGCGGTCTTCGTCCTTTCCTAGAACCTGTTGTTGTGGTGATTTCAGATTCTAGGACGAAGGCCGTTCTTCGTTAAACGAGCGCTAGGGTGTCACCCTTACACCAACATTTTCGACGCGATCCAGCCGCTGCTCGGGCTCGGGTTCGAACCGCCACTACGAGAAGGGGCTGACATGGTCGGAGCTGTTCGAGAGGGACAGGTCGGCGATGCCGCCCCTGCCCGCCAAGCCCTTCAGCTGCATGCGATTCGTCACCGGCGTGTCGGTGGACAAGCGCGGCGACGCCACCGTCGACGGCGGCCACCGCTACCATGTGGGCCACAGGCAGGCTTCCGGCACCGCCACCGCCGTGTACGGCGCCCACACCGTCGCGTTCGCGGACGCCGCGGGCGAGATCGTGGCGGAGCACGCGAGGAGGTTCGGGGCCGCGAAGAACGGGCCGGAGGCCGTGTCCCAGCTGGCGTTGCTGGTGAGGAAGCCCGGCGCATGGCGCAACTCGGCGGTCAGGGCCGCCATGCCCGCAGACGTGAGGGCCCATGTGGACGCGCTGGAGTCGGCTGCCAGAAAGGACCTGATCGTGTGCATGCGCAGGTGGTGCAGGGAGAGCTCGGTCGAGGACGTCGGCGCCGCTATCTCCGAGGTGCTGGCCTCAACGGGGAGAGCCAGGCCCTCCGACGTGGAGATGATGCTCGCGAGGATGGGCGGGTTCGGCCTTGGGACGGAGCCCGACGTCGGCCCGGATCTCACTGTCTACGACAGGATGCTCGGAGGTGACGCCGCATGAGCGCGCGAGGCGACCTGGAGAGCGCGGTGAGAAGAGGGTTCAGGGCCGTGATGCTATCCAACCACACTGCGGAGAAGTACGCGTCGGAGTCGACGGCCGCAGAGCTCAGGTTCTTGGCAGGCATGTTCGAGGAGGAGCTCTCCTGGAGAGAGGAGAGCAGGAGGGGGCGGCTGCTGAAACGGGCCAAGTTCCCGGTCCCCAAGACCTTCGAAGGGTACGACTGGTCGAGGGTAAAGGTGCCGGAGGAGATCGGACGCGGGGGCATCGAGAGCTGCAGGTTCATTGCAGACAAGCAGAACCTCGTCCTGTACGGCGGCGTGGGGAACGGCAAGACCCACATGGCCATAGCGTGCGGAACCGCAGCCTGCGCCATGGGGATGACGGTGATGTTCACGACGATCGCAGACCTCGTCGTGAGGATGACCAAGGCCGAAGCCGAGGGAACCTTGGAGAAGGTGTTCAAAGAGGTCGAGAGGGCCGATCTGGTGATACTGGACGAGCTTGGGTACCTTCCCATAAACCAAGATGGCGCCAAGCTCCTGTACCAGGTGGTGAACAAGTGCTACGAGAGGAGAAGCCTTATCGTGACCACGAATCTTGAGTTCAGCAGGTGGGGAAAGATCCTGACCGACGACCAGATGGCGGCTGCCATGATCGACCGAATCGTCCACTACGGCCACCTGGTCGTGTTCGAGGGGCCGACGAAGAGGATGGAGGCCTCGCCTATGGCCCGAAGGGGCTAAGAGGCAAAGCCAAAGAGAGAAAGAGGCACGCCTTTGCCAAACCTGAAACCTTTCCTTGCCACGTGTGAAAAGAACCGCTGCCTCAATTGAAAGCCCGAGCTTGACACAAACATTCACCGTCTCGTGGAACGATGCCCCCGCGGGCACCGCGACGACCTTCCACGTAACCCAGGCCAACGGCTCGTCCCAGGCCAAGGCGCGCATGGACGTGCCCACCTATTGGGACGGCGGCAGCCAGGAGAGCGTCTGCGACCCGTCGCGCCCGGCATGGGCCAGCTACTACAGCCTGGGCACCACCGGCCACGACTTTACCTTTGACTTCACGGCATCAGGCACGTACCGCATCTACTTCTACTTTATGGACAACGACAGAAACGACCCCCAAAACGACAAGGGGATCTACTACCTGCGCACCACGGCAGAGGTGACCGTAAACGACGCCGCCCGCCCGAGCATCACGCAGATCGTCATCAACGCCGTGGACCTGTGCAGGCAAGAAACAAACGGCTCGGAATACGACATGGCGCTGTGGTTCCACGACTGGACGCTCGACCAGCTGGAGTACGACCACAGTCTCAACTGGTGCTCGGCCGAAAGCGGCCTCACGCGCCACCAGGGCACCTGCGAGAGCTACCAGCGCATCTACTCCAAGCTCCTTGACGCTGCAGGCATCGCCAACGGGCGCATCACCAGCAACGGCCACACCTGGAACGCCGTAAAGATCGACGGCAAATGGTGCCAGATGGACCTGACCTGGGGCGACACCAGCGACAACTGATACGGAGACCTGGACCAGCGCCATCTGTACTTTGGCCTGACCGACGAGCTCATGGCAATCGCCCACTCCGACCACACGGCAAACTATCAAAAGGGCGACTACGCCTACCGCTCGACCGACCTGTCCAACAATTACTTTGTGCGAAACGGAAAGGCCGATGAATGGGCCGAGAAGTATGCCGACCGCATTCAGCAGCACTTGAATGCCAAGGAAGAGAGCTTTTCCATTGACGCTGACAACCAGTCGTTCCCGCCGAGCATCTCGGGGATTCAGTATGGGATTATTGCTTATGCGATAAATCAGAGAGAGTGGAAGGCTCAAGGCGCCAATGTTGAACTAGACGCCACTTCAAACGTCACAAATGAATCGAACATCAAATGGAGCGCTAAGTACGACCTGATAGCGAAATACGCAACAACCGCACCGAAGAAGCTTGTCGAGGACGGCGAGTACCTGCTCGCGCCGTCGCTCGGCCCCTCCCTTGCCGTGTCGGCCTCCGGCTCGGGCTGCTCGCTGAGCGCTTCCGCCAGCCCGATCCGCTTCGCCTTCGACGGGGCCACAGGCTGCTACAGGCTGACGAGCGGAGGCATGGCGCTCACCGCCTCCGGCAGCGCCGCCGTCCTGGCCGAGCCCGACGGGTCGGCGTCCCAGCTGTGGCGCGTCGAGGCATGCGAGGGGGGCTGGTCGGTCGCCTCGCTCGCGAGCGGGCTAGCCCTGGACGTGTACTGCCGCTCGACTGTCGAGGGCAACCTCGTGTGGCTCTACGAGCCAAACGGGACGGCCGCCCAGGCGTGGGAGCTCTCGGCGCCGAAATAGCCTAGTGAATCCGCGGCCTGGTTACTAGATCTTATATTTTGTTTTCAGCTCTTGAAAGGTCTAATCTAAATGCCCTTACTCCAAGGCTGATAAGGTTCCTATAGGTAGAATTCAGTTTATGAGCAACATAACACGGCCAATGCCAATTATTGTAAGCTAGCTGGGCAATACCCTGACCAATAACCAGTCCCCATGCACCAATGCCCAGAACTTTGATCATAAATACCGACAAAGCAAGACCAACAACCGATGAGATTAGGTAACTAAATGTATAAGGAATCTCATTCATACACATAATGAAACTACAGTACATTGAATGATGATTTAAAAGCACTGTATATACAGATAACAAAATAAATAAACCCAGATCGTATGTGTATTCTGGCTTTAAAACCTTTAGCAAAGGCAAAGCTATCGCAGCAACACTGATAACGCAAAGAAAGCAGGCAGCCCAATAAGCAATAGAGCATTTCCCGGCTATTTCGCTCTCGCGCGACGAGTCACCCCGTGTGTAGGCTGCCTGAAACTCAGGATAAGCAGATGCCGCATAGGCGGAAGCAAAGCTACAAATAGCATTAGCAAATTGAAGCAAAATTGCATAGGACCCAGCGTCTTCCAGAGATAAATACGCTGAGCATATCAAGGTTGAAACCTGTGTTGCAATATATAACGATATCATGACTACGCCGTCACGCCATGCCAAATAAAATATGGTAGCAAAAGTTGCTTTAATCTCTCCAAGCGAAACAGCAGTTGAATCAGAACGCAAACCTTTATTAATCCCATAATGTTTTCTTGCGTAAACAGACGTTAATAACCTGTACGCAACACTGTTAAACAAAAAACCAAAAGCAGCACCAATCAACCCAAGCCCCATAAATAGCAACAAGGGAGTAACCATCAGCTGGGAAACCTTAGCTAGTACCTGAGCCCTACTAGTTGCAGCAATGTCGCCGAAACCTCTTAAATATACATCAGCATATTGGAAATAAACATTGAGCATCATAGCGAGACAGAAAAGCGCCCACGAGAAGTCCCTCACGAAAGCGGATATGTCCGATCCGCTTGTTACATTCTCGATATAGATGGTTCCCGCAGAAAGCAATAGCAATAGGGTTACGCAAGCAATACAAGCATAAAAGAGTTTAGAGGTCTTCATGACACATTTAAGGAGATGCCAGTTAATTCCTCGTCCAGCACTATACTCGACCGAACCAGATTTTGAGAGAGCGCTGGCCCCGCTGATGCAATAGACAATATTTCGAGCGAATGCAGGCGAAAGACCCAAAAACAACAAAGACGGCCAGCCGGAAATGGCAATGAAGACATACCACAGACCAATTTCTGTATCGGAAAGAAAGATAAGCAGTATAGGAAGCAAAATAAAGCCGCTAATTGGTGTCAAAATTGTACACGCATATGACCAAATAACGTCTTTTGGACTCGTTTTAACATCAACATTGGGTTTTTCAATACCAGACAATTCATTATCTACGTTCATTAGCTCTCGGCATTTCATCATATTTCGAACTATTAATAGAACTATGGGACTGTTTACTCAAGGACGTCTTCAATAATCCTCTCAGTAATATCCTTTGTATCAATAGAATCAAACAGCCGTAAAGCACCAAGGCTCATCTCGTCGCGCGATGCGTCAATTTTACAAATAGCTCGTGATATTTCATGCGGCACAGACGAAGAAGTTAATCCACAATTATATCTTCCGAAAATACCCGTAAGACCAGGTACGTCGGATCCAAGCATCGGCACACCATAACAAGAATACTCCCAGATTTTATTAGGAGCGCAATACAACGCATTGAGCGGGGGGCAGTCACCCCCGTAGCAAATTGAATATGGAAGGAGGCCAATTCGAGCATATCGGGTAAAAGCGAGATGGTTTGGCGCAGGAATATACCCCAAGTACTCAACATTGGTATGTGTTGAAAGAAGTTTTTCTAGGCTAGCCTGCTGGACGGCATCAGTGGCCTTGCCCATTAAATAAAGAACAAACTCGCCACCGAGAGAATCAACAGCATCAGCAAACGGGAAAAGATTGCGATCGTCTGCAAATAACCCCTGATAAAGAATGATTTTTCTATTTTCCGACTTTATTTGATCTAGCCTATTATCATCTGAGGATAAATCAAACTCCGTATTCCGTTTAACGGTTGGTTTGTTGGGAAGAACGGTAGGCGTTTCGGGAAGTCTCCACATCGTTTGCTGTATAAACGCGCGATTATACTCAGGAACTACAACCTTTCTTGCAAGTCTAGCTAACTCAATTGTTTTTCTACTAAAGGGAGGCCGATTCCTGTGAAGAAACGCGGGCACTGTCTCCGTAAGTTCGGGCATCTGCATTACATGGTTGAAAGAACGCAATACATCACCAGCATCACGAACATCAATCGCCATAGTGGTCCAAACTATATCAATATCATCCTGGTACTTCTTTAAATACGACCTAATCGTACGTGGCACATTAAATAACATTTTACCGCGCCTTAACAACGTGCCCCCTCTTTCTCCTAAGGTAATAAAAGAAAAATTGGGGTTGTTGTTTACCGATTCGGGAAGGCACTCCGTATCCCCGCACGCTAAAAGGGTTACGCGGCATCCAATAGAGAGAAGATTTGTTACCAAACTAACCGCAGGGGGAAAACCGACTAAGCCCTCGCTGCAGGTCACAACAACATGATAATTCCTATTGAGCATTATTGGCCTTTCTATAAGATGGAGTAATCACATTTATCGCAACTATTGAAATTGAATTGATAAGGTCAAAGTGAAGTGAAACACACGTCTACTTTAGACTGCGGACAACTTCACGTATCTTTGACAGCAAACGCAGTATCGAATAATGCCCACTTCTTAAGGCGAAAATCGCCAACCGTCTATCAGCCCGAAGCCCACTCAGATTCGAGGCCAAGCTCAGACATCTAATGAGGTCTTCGGAATACCTTAAGCTATTTAGTCCAACCTCATCTTCTTGAATCGCCATCCATTCAGCGTACTGAGCAGCAGAGTCAATCCTGCAAGTCGCAAGACCCTCTAATAGATCATCGCAGGAAGGATATTCGATCTCCCATCGGCTAGCAAAATCTTCAGCAACATCCAAACAGCGGCAAACATCCCTATAAAAGTGCGGACAATAAGCCCTAGTAATTCCAGATCCAGGTCTATAAAAGTACAATTTGGCATCAGTAAAGCAAAAAGTCTTCGCCCGATCGTAAACAGTAAGAGACTGTAAAAAGTCCTCAGCAAAAGTCATCCCTTTAAAGGGAGAGAAATCAAAATCAAGCCCTACGCAATCGCGATGAATGGCCTTAAACCACATGGGGTTTTCAGACCCACTCGTAGAAGAACAAATCGCCCTAAGCATCTTCGGCTTTTCTTTATAAGAATAATATCTATATGGAGCATCACGAAGGCCTGACGATATCTCATCCGTATCTCGCGTGAATCCATACCTCACAACATCCGCCCCTGTCTTAGAGATAATGGAAGCTACGGTCTCGATTGCACCAGGAATAAGCATGTCGTCAGAATCGACACACATAACATATTCACCCGTTGCTTGTGCAAAAGCATCACGCCGCGCGAGCAGCAGGCCTTCATTCTCCTTATGAATAACGATAGTCCGCCATGCATTATTCGCGGCATATTCATCGCAAATAGCACCACTGTTATCAGTCGAACCGTCATCAACCATCACGACATCAAAATAGGGATATTTCTGCGAGAAAATCGAATCCAAGCACTCTTTTAAATATTGCTCGACATTATACACGGGCACGCACACGGTAATTGAAACCGCTGAATCATTTACTGAAGCACACGGATTGCTAGTTGTCATAATTCCTCGTCTCGCTCAACATGTCGTGTTTTAGGAAAGATTGCTCCACTACTCCACACGTAACGTAAGCTAACGTCAGGCAGAAATTAGATGTAAGGCAATCCGATGTGATCATGTTGACCATGAAAAAACCGACAATTACAAGTCCCCACAAAGAGGTGCCAGCCACATCCCAAAATAACCAGATAAATAGGATCATTGTCAATGGCGTTAATTCCAGCGCTATCTTAATTAGATCCATCTCAAATATCATTCCAAAGACCGCTTTAACGGTTTCACTAGCAGAACCAAAGCCGTAACTACGAAAACCTGAGCTTAGTAAGTAACAAAAAGTTGTACTTCGACCCATGGTAAACTGCTGTGGCTCTTTTCCAAAAAGCATGGTGGCAAAACTCCATTGTTCAGGAAGCAATAGCCAAGCCCATAATGCAACAACGAGGATCGTGGCAATTTTCAAAGACATCAAAGTGTTTCTCGAAACACGAATCCTCATTAACCTGGGGAAGAAAAGACTGACAATAAAAGCAAATACCGCTACCAAGATTGCCAAACGCTTAAATGTAAGAACGCAGAATACTGTTGCGAGAAACAGCCACGTCTTATTTTTTCTGAAAAATGCGAAATACAGCGTTAGCACTAGTGAAATACCTGAAAAGGAGGCGGATTCTGTCGCTGAGTCAGACTCTTGAAAGTTGGCGTTTAGAAAATCAGACACGCTGACCCCTTCTATACCCAAATTAACCAAATAGGCAATAAATGAGGCCAGAAGAACGATTACCATGCATTTATAAATGGCATCTTCATTAAGTGAATTCAAAAGAGCATATGCTAGCAGAATTGGCATACCAAGCCGCAGCAACTCCTCAGAAACAACTGACGAAAAAATGCCGGTGAAGAAGATACATCCTATGGAAACAATAGTAAAAACGATAAAGATGGCCAGTAGACTGTCGAACTGTTTGACGAAAACCTTTTCGCCGTTCCTGAATGCATAGGCAAATCCTGACACGCACGCAATAGCGGCGGTCAAGTACTTTGAGTAGGCAATTGTGGAGGAGACATCACCCCTCCCATACGCATCATCAACGAACGCTTTAATCACAAAAGTCAATACAAAAAACACCGCAGTCAAAATGGGCAAAATGGGCCTGTCACCCATCCGTGCCCGGAACGTGGAGCCGTAAGAATCAGTCTTCATCGACTTACCCCCCTTCTCTTGAGCAAAATGTCGCCAAAACCGCTTTTAAGCGCCACGTATCGAACAAAAAGCCTTTGGGGAAGCCTAAACACGCCAAACAAGCGAACTCGATGCTCGATCTCACCACATATTGCAGCACGAAGCTGCACGGACTCCTCATCCTGACCAGCAGCACGATATGCATTAAAGAGAAGCGCTATCTGCATGAGCTCCTTCGCTCTGCGATCAGAATCGGGAACATCAAAACGGTCAATATAGCGAAGAGCCCTTAGAGCGCTATCAGCAAAGCACGGGTTTACAACATGAGACATAGATAAAGCACTCTGCCTATAGCCATAAAACTCATGAGGAATGCAAAGAACAGAACGGCAAGCCGATTGCATGAGCTCCTCGATAAATACGAGGTCTTCAAAAAGAGAGTAGTCCTCGTTGCAAAGCCCATCTAACCCCCGATTCTCCCGCCAGCGTTCAAGCCGGTTCAAAGTGGTCGAGCGAAATAGAAACAGCCAGAGATAATGATCGAACCTCATTGAATAAGTGCCTGACAAAAATTCCGGTCCGGTCACAATACTTCCGCAGCCCTCAAGGTCATTGCCCCAGCATGGAGAATCAGTACCCTTGAAGGATGTGCATTCGAAGTGAATCGCATCTGCGTCGGTTTCTTTTGTATATTTATCAAGAGACGACAGTGACCCAGGCGCAATGACATCGTCCGAATCAACAAACCAAACCCACCGATCTAAATCCAAATTGTCCACCGCCGCAAACCCGGCGTTACGAGCGGAGGAAAGACCGCCATTGGCTTGGTGAATTACTCGCGCATTAGAGTTTTCGGCACAAAAAGAATCACATATAGAACCGCTATGGTCGGTAGATCCATCGTCCACGAGAATGAACTCGGCATCCGGAACACCGTCGTAAACTAAACTAGACAAACATTTTGGAAGAGTTTCTTCCGCGTTATACACGGGAACGATAATTGTAATCATGCTATTCTCCATGCCGCAATCCTAAGACCTTGGCAGGCACCCCCCCCCGCAATGGAAAATGAAGGCAGATCCTTGGTGACGACGGCACCGGCCCCGATGATGCAGCCATCACCAATGTGCACGCCCGGCATCACCATCACACGCCGACCTAACCAAACATCGTTGCCTACATAAATCGGTTTCATCGCTGCGTCACCTTGTGAGTCCATTGGGGAGCTAAGGCTGCCGTGTTCATGGTTAACGGTGTAGAACACCACCTCCGGCGCCATCAGGACGTGGTTCCCCAAATGAACCTCACCGTGCAGCTCACAGTTGCGCCCTATACGTGCATAATCACCCATATGTGTTTTTGAAGAAAACGTCGCATTTCGATCGATTACGATATGCTCGGCAGCTTCGGCACAGATCCGATGTGCAAAAAAAGAACGAGCATATCCTGCAAATGGAAACCATTGGTTCTGAGGCCACCATTTCACAAACACGGCGTAGGCCACGCGCCATAAGTTACGTGACATTTCGTTCACGCATGCTCCTCTTCGTATAGGTTCTGGTAAATGCCCACAAGCCTCTCAATGGCAGTATTTATACTGAAACTTCGTTCGATTTTTTTTCTGCCTGCAAGTCCAAGTTCTGTCCTCAGCTCAGTAGAGCCCGCGAGCTTCACAAGGAGTCTGGAAAGCGCTGCCACGTCATCGACACCCATAAGTAGGCCGTCAATGCCGTTCTCAACAAGCTGAGGAACACCTCCCACGCGAGTCGCAATCACGGGAACGCCGTGTGCCATAGCCTCCATCAAACTCATTGGCATCGCCTCGTTCTTTGACGGTAGACAGTAAATCCCGGATCTTTCGAAAAGACGTTCCTTGTCCTCGCCGCTCACCCATCCAAGGAAATCGCATCTATCAGCGATTCCTAATTCATGCGCAATGGCCTTATAACGTTCGAGATCTCCGTTGCCACCAAAAACGAGATGCATACCTGGGAAGGTGGCCAAAACATCCTTTGAAGCACGCAAAAGCACGTCAGGACTTTTATTCGAATCAAGGCGCCCCAGAAATAAAACATCTTTGTGCGAACAGGGTGAACAAGGCTTTGCCGGCACAGGCACACCATTGTGAAGGACAGTAAGCTTTTCGGGATCGAGCATGACATTATCTGCGAAATAGTCGCGCCACTCTTCGGAAAGCACGACGACGCGATCTACGCCGTTGAAGACAGTCCTCACCTTCTCGCGATAAGAGTCTCCACCTGTCTCGAAGTCTCGGGCAAATTCACCGCTATGCTCATGGAGAATAACTTTCTTGCCAGCCCTCTTGGCCATAGCGGCCATCATAGATTTACGCCAAAACGAACCCTTCGCGCTTATGTGAAGGTGCACGATGTCGAAGTCGCGAAGAGCGCGCTCATAGAATGGCAGAACGCGAGCGAAAGCAAGACTCTTGGAAAGTAGGTTAGGTCCCACGCCTGTGCCCAGATACGAAAACGCGGCACAACAATCAGCGAGCCCAGCGTGAAAGTAACCATCCACAACGGTGACGATGCCTCCTCTGAGAGAACGATCGGGACCCACCATAAGGACTCGTGCACTAGTGGCGTTGCCAGTCATGAGCGTCACCCTTGCGCCTGTCCCGCCAGCACTTCAGCGATGCGCTCGCTCGCATGCCCATCTCCATAGGGGTTCGAAGCATGGCTCATGGTATCGTACTCGGCCTGATCGGAGAGGAGCCGGCTGAACTCACGGTAGATCACGTCCTCCTCGGTGCCGACCAGCTTCAGCGTTCCTGCGGCCACGCCCTCGGGGCGCTCGGTGGTATCGCGCATGACAAGCACCGGCTTGCCCAGACTAGGCGCCTCCTCCTGGATGCCGCCCGAGTCGGTCAGGATGAGGTGGCTCACGGCCATGAAGTTGTGGAAGTCGAGAACCTCGAGCGGGTCGATGATGTGAAGTCGGTCGAAGCCGTCCAACTCCTCGTGCGCCGCCTTGCGGACGAACGGGTTCATATGGATGGGGTAGATCGCCTTAGTGTCCGGATGCTCCTCCATCACGCGGCGGATGGCGCGGAACATGCGGTGCATGGGCTCGCCCAGGTTCTCGCGGCGGTGCGCCGTGATGAGGATGAGGCGGGAGCCCTCGGCCCACTCGAGCTCGGGGTGGAAATAGCCCCCCCGCACGGTGGTGCGCAGTGCGTCGATTCCGGTGTTGCCAGTGACCCAGATCCTGGACTCGGGCTTGCCCTCGCAGAGCAGGTTCTGTTTGCTGGCATCCGTGGGGGCGAAGTAGTACTCGCTCACGATGTCGACCGCCTGGCGGTTGAACTCTTCCGGCCAGGGGCTGTAGATGTCGTGCGTGCGGAGGCCAGCCTCGACGTGGCCCACGGGAATCTGCAGATAGAAGCACGCGAGCGCCGCGGCGAAGCTGGTCGTGGTGTCGCCGTGGACCAGGACCACGTCGGGTCTCTCGTCCTCGAGGACGGCCTTAAGCTTTAGCAGTACACCGCATGTAACATCGAACAGTGTCTGGCCCGGCTTCATGATCGCCAAGTCGTGGTCGGGCGTCACGTCGAAGACGCGCAGCACCTGATCGAGCATCTCGCGGTGCTGGCCGGTAACGGTGACGACGGTCTCGAACTCATCAGCGCGCGCCTTCAGCTCATTGACGAGCGGGCACATCTTGATTGCCTCCGGGCGGGTACCGAAGACGAGCATGACTTTTTTACGCATTTGCTTTACTCCTCTTTGCTTCTTTGCGGAGAAGCAAGTAGAAACGGGTGTTACCGACTAGATAGCGTCTAACCAGGCGCTTGGGCTCCTGCATCATGCGGAAGAGCCACTCCAGGTTCGCGCGCTGCATCCACATCGGGGCTCGCGGGATGTTGCCGGAGACAACGTCGAACGAGCCCCCCACGCCCACGAAAGCGCCCTTGGCGCCCAGCTCGCGGAAACGCTCGATAAGGCGCTCCTTCTTGGGCGAGGTGATGCCCACGAACACGATGTCGGGCTCGGCCTGCTCAACCTCGGCGACCACGGCGTCGAACTCGTCGTCACCGAGGTAGCCGTCACGGTAGCCAGCGAGGGCCATATTGGGATATCTCTCGGACAGGACCTCGGCGGTCTTTGCGACCACCTCGGCCTTGGCACCCAGCAGGTAGACCCTATGTCCCTCGCGCTCAGCCAGCCCGCACAGCTCCCACATGAGGTCGATACCGGCTACGCGCCCAGGCAGGTCCACGCCCAGCTTCCTGGCGGCCATGACCATGGAGGCGCCGTCCGCGTTCACGATCTCGCAGCGGCGAACGCACGCGTCCATCTCGGGGTCGTCGCGCATCTGCAACAGCTTGTCTGCATTCACGCCGATCAGGTGTGCGAAGCGCCCTTCCTTGATGAGGGCGTCGGTCGCCTCGACGGTCTGATCCATCGTCCAGGGGTCGACGGGAGCGCCCAGGACTTCGACTCGCCCGGGAAGATCAACCAATGGACTAGCGCCTTCGTATTTCACTCTTGTCTCTTTAGAAAGCGTCATTTCCGCTGACAACCTCAATCACTGTGAGTAGGATTATTTTCAAATCGAACAAAACGCCCCGTTTGGCGATATATTCCAGGTCGCGACGGACCATGCCGTCGAATCCCGTCGAGTTACGTTCGGTAACCTGCCACCAACCGGTGATGCCCGGTTTCACGGCCAGGCGCTGGAGGTCGTACTCGGTGTACTCCGCGACCTCGTTCGGCAGCGGCGGGCGCGGGCCCACGACGGACATCTGGCCCAGAAACACGTTGATGAACTGCGGAAACTCGTCGATGGAGTGCTTGCGGATGAACTTACCGATCTTGGTGACGCGGGGGTCCTCCTTCATCTTGAACATGGCGCCGGCGATCTCGTTCTGCTCCTTGAGCTCGGCGAGGCGCTCGTCGGCGTCCTTGTACATGGAGCGGAACTTCCACATGCGGAATGTTGTCAGGCTGCCGTCGGGGCGGGTCTGTCCCACGCGGATCTGGCTGTAGAAGGGGCTCCCCTCGCTCTCCATGCGGATGGCCGCCGCCAGCACCAAGCTGGGGATTGCGATAACAACAAGAACGACACCGCTGAACACGATGTCGAAGGCGCGCTTCACGGCACGGTAGGCCAGGCGCGAGCGATCCCAGTCCATGATGGATTGCATGGCCTTGTAGCGGCCGACGCCCTCACGCCGGTCCATCGCCTGAGCAATCAGCGCCGCCCCCACGGGCGCATTGCTCTCTGTTACTTCTTTAGCAGTCACAGTCAAACTTACGTCCCCGTTCCCCAGGGATCCCCCAATCGGTAAATTCAAAAATGCGAACGAATAGCTGGTGCGACGTCTCCCTTACGTTTTGCTAGGAACGTCGAGCGGTAGCAGCTCCCTAAATGTGGAGTCACCCTCGCCCACGTCCACCAGGCACCAGCGTTTATGACGGTCAATCTTCTTTACACGGGCCTCTTGCCCCACCAAGGGACCCTGCTCTATGTGCAACACGCCGTCTTCTATGCGGGCTACGCTGTTGCGCACCACACCGTCGTCGTCGAGCACGCTGCGGTACCAGTCCTGCGCATCGTCCGGCATGGGCATGTACGCCCGCTCCCTACTGCCGGCGATGCGACAGCCAAAGCTCAACTGGGCCAAAGCCCTATCGAGCGCGGCGGCATCGTGCGTGGCGACGAAGAAATATTCCTTATACATGGGTTTGGTTTGGAGCGACCAGGCGCCGTCCCGCTTAAACCAGAACTCCTTTTGCATCACAAAAGCGTCCTGCATCAACTCGTGCGGGATAATGCGGCGGACCTTTTCGCAGGTCTCTCGCTCTTTTCCATGAGGGGTGTGGACCAGATACCAGCGGACGCGGCCGTGCTGGCTGTTGGTGGTGGCGCCGTTAAATGCGCCGGGCAGCTGCTCTTGGCGCCGTGCCGTCTGTCCCATGTTCTCGCCCCCTCTTTTGGCTTTGCGATGCACGCAAATGCAGGGGCGTTTAGAACAGGCTTCTCGCTCGCAGCTAGGCGCAGTCGCAAAAGTACAGGTTTTTGTAGAGGGGTATGGAGATGTGTCTGCTTGCGCAGCAATTTGCGTAATCTGGGAAAACGGCCTGAATTAACTCGTATAATGACCTGTGTCGAAAGATACG